>DAMBCY010000218.1:0-6663 GCA_032056255.1 Cellulomonas sp.
TACCGCGACGTGTTCGACCGGGTCCGCGGCCCGGGCTGCACCGTGCTGACCTACCGGGGCAACCGGGGCAAGGGCTGCGCCCTCAAGACCGGCTTCGCGTTCGCCGAGCGCCACCACCCCGGCGAGGACGTCGTCTGCGCCGACAGCGACGGGCAGCACTCCGTGGCGGACGTCCTGCGGGTGGCCGCCGCCGTGGCCGCGCAGCCCGCCGACCGGCCGGCGGCCGTGCTCGGCTGGCGGTCGTTCGCGGGCCCGGTGCCCGCGCGGTCCGTGATCGGCAACCGCGTCACCGCCCGGTTCTTCCACCTCGCCACCGGGCTGCGGCTGCGCGACACCCAGACCGGGCTGCGCGGCTACCCCGCCGCCCTGCTGCCCTGGCTGCGCTCCGTGCGCGGCGACCGGTTCGAGTACGAGCTGAACCTGCTGCTGCGCGCCGCCGCCGAGCGGCTGCCCGTCGAGGAGGTCGAGATCGCCACCATCTACCTGGACGCCAACGCGTCCTCGCACTTCCGCCCGGTCGCCGACTCCGTCCGGGTGCTCGCCCCGCTGGTGCGGTTCTCGCTGTCGTCGCTGTCCGCGTTCGCCGTCGACACCGTCGCCCTGCTGGGGCTGCACGCACTCACCGGCTCGCTCGGCGTGGCCGTCGTCGGGGCACGCCTGCTCAGCGCCGGGATCAACTTCGCGGTCAACCGCCGGCTGGTGTTCGCCGGCGGCGCGCGACGGGCTCCGGTCGGACGCGCCGCGGTGCGCTACGGCGCGCTCGCGGGGCTGCTGCTGGGGGCGAACTACCTGCTGCTCAGCGCGCTGACGGGTCTCGGCCTCGGTCTGCTGCCCGCGAAGCTCGCGACCGAGGTCCTGCTCTACCTCGTGTCGTTCCAGGTGCAGCGCCGGTTCGTGTTCGGCGGGGCCCCCGCGCCCGGCTACACCAGGTCCAGCCCGCCCGCGACGGCCAGCAGCTCCTCCACCACCGCGACCACCGCGGGGCTCGGCTCCCGCCGGGTCGCTCGGTGACGGGCCACCAGCCGGCGTGACCCGAGCCCGGGGACGGTCGCGACCGTGACGCCGTCCGGGAGCTCGCCCCGCAGGGCCAGCGCCGGCAGCATCGCGACGCCCTGCCCCGCGGCGACGAGCGCGAGCGCCACGTCGAAGTCGTAGAAGACGTGCCGGGTGCTCACCGGTCCCAGGGCGGCGGCGATCCGGCCCATCGCCCGCGCGGCGGCGGTGCCCGGCTCGGCGCCCAGCCAGGTCGCGCCCGCCAGGTCGGACAGCTGGGTCGGCGTCGCCACCGCGCTCGGCAGCACCAGCCGCCAGGGCTCCTCCAGCAGCACGACGTCCCGCTGCCCGCGCGGCACGTGCGTGTCGGCGTCCTCGTCGCGCTCCAGCAGCACGACGTCCGCGTCGCCCTCACGCAGCCGGCGCATCGACTCGCCCGGCTCGCGCTCCTCGACCACCACCTCGACGCCCGGGTGGTGCTCGGCGAGCACGGCGAACGCCGGCCCGACCACCGCGCGGATGGCCGTCTGGAACCCCGCCACCGTCACCCGCCCGGACAGCTCGCCACCGAGCGCCGCCAGCGACTTGCGGGCCCCGACCAGCTCGGACTCGATGCGCTCCGCCGCCTCCGCGAGGATCCGGCCCGCGGCGGTCAGCGTGGCCCCGCGCGGGTTGCGGTCGAGCACCGCGACGCCCTCCTCGGCCTCGAGCCGGGCGATCTGCTGGGACACCGCCGAGGGCGTCACGTGCAGCACGTCCGCGGCGGCCAGCACCCCGCCGGCACGGTGGACGGCGAGCAGGACGGACAGGCGGCGCGGGTCGGCTGGCACCCCGCCAGACTAGTTCAGTTCTGCTTGATCCCTGTCCGAGGATCATTCGATTGTGCTGAACCCGTCGGAGGCTCACACTGGGACGCGTCGACGCTCCCGGGCACGGGACGCGCGGCACCCCGCCACCCACCCCTCGGTCCCTCCTGGAGCACGCCCGTGTCCGCTCTCGTCACCGCGCTCGGCTGGGTCGGCGCGGTCACGTGCCTCGTCGCCTACGTCTGCGTCACCCGTGGCCGGTGGTCCCCCACCTCCGGGCGGTACCAGGCCGCGAACGTCGTGTCGGGTCTGCTCATGGGCCTCGTCGCCGCGAGCAGCGGGGTGTGGCCGTCCGTCGTCACGAACGCCGTGTGGGCGGTCGTCGGGGTGCACGCCGTCGGCGTCGTGCTGCGCGCCCGCGGGCAGCGCGCGCGGGAGGCCGTGGCACCGGCCGGGGACAGCGGTCCGGACGCCGACGGTCCGGAGGCCGACGGCCCGGGGGCGCCGGACGACGTGCCGGGCACCCTCCCGACGCCGCGGACCGACGGCGTGCCCGCCGGGCTGGGGCTGGCCGCGGCCTGACCGAGCGGCGGCACGCGCGCCCCGCCCCGGCACGACCGACCCGTGACGCGCGGCGAGCCGACGCGCACGCCTCGGGACGCGCACGCATCGGGACGCGCACGAATCGGGTTGCCCGGCGCCGGCCGCGCCCGCCAGCATCGCCGTCATGTGGACCGACCGCGCACGCGTGCTCGACGACCCGTCGCCCGGCGACTGGATCCGGCCGCGCCTGACGCGCTGGGGGCGCGTCGACGGCGTCGTGCCCGGCGGGTTCGAGGCCTACGCCCGCGTGCTGCACCCGGTCGGCGAACCCGCGGACGACCCGTCGGGCTGGACCCCGGTCCGGTGGTCCGACGTCGCCGCCCGCACCGACCGGCCGCTCGGCCCGCGTACCTGCTGGCACCAGCTGATCGGCGCCGACGACCCGTGGGCGCGCGACTCCCCGGCCTGGCCCGGCGACTGCCCGGCCGAGGGCACCCTCGTGCTGCCGCACCTGCTGGCCCTCACCGGCTGCCTCGCCCCGCACACCGCCACGCCGGACGCCTGCCTGTTCGCGATGTGGGAGGGCTGGGGCGACCTGAACGGCAGCAGCCTGCTCGTGACCGCGTACCTGGGCGACGGACCGCCCCCTGGCCCGACCACCGCCGTCCCGCTGCCCCGCGCGTTCACCGACGCCGAGTGGGCGACGCCGCGGTTCGAGCTCCCGGACCGCGCGTACCTGCTCGTCGCCGGGCCGCTCGACGCGGTCGCCGACGTGGCGCTGCGACCCGGACGGCCCGTGTCCTGGACCCAGTCGCCCGCCCTGGTCTGGCCCGAGGACCACGCGTGGTGCGTCGCGACCGAGATCGACCTCGACTCCACCCTGGTCGGCGGGACCCGCGCCGCGGTGGACGCGGTGCTGGCCGACCCGCTGCTGGAGGCGTTCGAGGTGCGGGCGTCGGACGTGCCCGGGCACGAGACCGGCTGACCGCGGTCCGGGCGACCGTCAGACGTCGAGCACGCGCAGGCGCACCCGCACCGGCCCGCCGACGGCCAGTCCCTCCGCCGCGCGGACGGCCTTCTTCACCGGCAGCGAGTACGCCTTGCGCTTCCCGTCCGGGAAGATCGACGTCCGCCACGTCGTGCCGCCGACCGTGACCTCGACGCGCAGCGACCCGAACCCGCGCGCGAACGGACCCGCCCGCTCGAGGATCTCGTCCGACGCGTCCTCCGGGAGGCTGACGAACGTCCACCGCTCGGTGCGGCGCGCGTCCCACTCCCACAGCGGCGCCTCGAAGTCGAAGATCATCCCCCGATGCTGCCGCACGGGTCCGACACGCGCCGAGCCGACGTGGCCGACGTCGAGTCCCGATCCGGCGTGCCGGTCGGCGGATCACGGCACGACGTGGCCCGCCGCGCGGAACAGCTCGTACCACTCCGCGCGGGTCAGCGGGAGGTCCGAACCCGCGGCGGCCTCGGCGACGCGCGACGGCGTCGTCGTGCCCAGCACCACCTGCATCTGCGCCGGGTGCCGCGTGATCCACGCCGTCGCGACCCCCGTCGGGGTCACGCCGTACTTCTCCGCGAGCCGGTCCAGCACGTCGTTCAGCTCCGGGTACGCCGCCCGGTCGCCCAGGAACACCCCGTCGAAGAAGCCCTTCTGGAACGGCGACCACGCCTGCAGCGTGATGTCGTGCAGCCGGCAGTAGTCGAGCAGGCCGCCGTCGCGGTCGATCGACTGGTCCAGCGCTCCCATGTTGGCGGAGACGCCGGCGGAGACGACGTTGGCGTGCGTGATGCTCAGCTGCACCTGGTTCACCACCAGCGGCTGCGTGACGGAGCGCTTGAGCAGCTCGATCTGCCCCGGCCGGTGGTTCGAGACCCCGAAGGCCCGGACCTTGCCGGCGGCGGCGAGCTCGTCGAACGCGCGGGCCACCTCGTCCGGCTCCACGAGGGCGTCGGGGCGGTGCAGCAGCAGGATGTCGACGTGGTCCGTGCGCAGCGCGCGCAGCGAGCCCTCGACCGACGCGACGACGTGCTCGTACGAGAAGTCGAAGTAGGGACCGTCCGGCACGATGCCGCACTTGGTCTGGATGACGAACTCGTCGCGCTGCGCGGGCGTGAGGTCGAGAGCCGCGGCGAACCGGTCCTCGCACCCGTGCACCGTGTTGCCGTAGACGTCGGCGTGGTCGACGAACGCGATGCCCGCGTCGCGAGCCGTCCTGACCAGGGTGCGGATCTCCTCGTCGGACTTGTCCTGGATGCGCATCAGCCCCAGGACGACGTTCGGGACGACGATGTCGGTGCCGGGGAGGGTGAAGGTCTTCATGACGCGGTGCGGTCCTTCGGTCGACGGTGACAGCGGGTCGGGCGGTGCGCTGCGACGCGGACGGGCCCGACGGATCGAGCCTACGACCGGCGGCGCACCGGTCGCACCGGGGACGCAGTCGCGCGCTCAGAACGGTGGTGGTTCGTCCGGCGGGACCGCCGTGACGTCGGCGACGTCGTCCGTGCCGGGGCGCGTGAGGTAGCGGTGCCCGGAGGGGGTGATCCACGCGTAGACGCCCGGCGCGACCTGGCGCAGGCGGAAGCCACCGTCGGTCTTGAGCCGGTGGTGCCGGCGGCACAGCAGCCCGAGGTTGTCCGCGCTGGTCGTCCCGAGGTCGCCGTCGCCATCGAGCGGGTCGCCGGACACGCCGCCGAGCGGGCCGCCGTGCGGGACACCTGACACCTCGCGCGGGTCGCCGTGCGGGTCGCCGTGCGGGACACCTGACACCTCGCGCGGGTCGCCGTGCGGGACACCTGACACCTCGCCGTGCGGGCCGTCGTGCGGGTCGCTGTCGCGCGTACCAGGTGAGCTTCCGCGCTGCCGGCGGTACTCCGTGGTGTGGTCGACGTCGCAGCGACGTGCAGGCACGGTGCAGCCGGGGGCGGCGCAGTGCCGGTCGCGCACCCGGACGTGCTCGGCCAGGGCGGCCGGCGGCCGGTAGCGGGTGCGCCCGACGTCCAGCACGGTCCCGGAGGCGGGATCGGTCACCACCCGTCGCCAGACCCCGTCGGCGGCCAGGGCACGGGCGGCGACCGCGTCGATCGGGCCGTGGCCCTCGAGGTCGCCGGGCAGGTCGTCCAGCCCGAGCAGGGTCGAGGCCGACACGGTGACCCGCACCTGCGACCCGGGGCGACCCGTGCCGCCGCACGAGCACCCCGACGGCGACGAGGGTGCAGCCAGGGAGGCGACGGGTGCGGCCGAAGGGCCGACCGGACCGGCAGGGACGTCCCCGACCACGAGGTCCCGCAGCCCGTCCGCGCGGGCCTGGGCCAGGGTCCGCGGGTCGCCCGCCGCCCGTGCTGCCCGGGCCGCGTGCTCCAGGACCCCGTCCACGCGCGCCGCGTCCTCGGCGGCCAGGACCAACCACATCGAGGCCATCCCGTCGGCCTCGACCCGCGGGCGGGACACCTGCCGGGTCGTGCGTGCGTGCACGTGCCGCTCGGCGGCGGCCTGCGGGTCGACCTCCCGCAGCGCCCGCTCCACCTGCAGGCGCAGCTCGGCGAGGCTGCGCCGGTCCGCGCCGGGCAGCACCCGGTCCTCGACCGCCATGCCGACCTGCCCGGGCAGGTCGGCCAACCGCGACACCAGCAGCTCGGCCTTCGCCGCGTCCAGCTGTCCGCACGCCAACGCCTCTCCGGTGGCCTGCAGCTGCCCGTCGAACGCCAGCCCCTGCCGCACCAACCGGTTCGCGGCCGGCCGCGAGGTACCCAGCCGCATCGCCAGCTCGTCGGCAGCCACCGAGCGCTGGGCCGGGAGCGGCCCGTCCACCCGGTTCCAGGACGGGTCCATCTCCGGACACCGTGCCAGCGCCGCCGCCAACCGGGCCGTCCGCGCGTGGGCCGCGGACTCCAGCCGGACCGAGGCGGCGACGGCCTCGACCAGCACCGCCGCCGGCACCACACCCGGCGACACCGCCTCCAGGTCCTCCAACCAGTCCGCCAGCGCCCGGTCCGGATCGGCCGCGGCGACCACCGCGACGTCGCGCATCACCTGCACGTGGGCCACGTAGGACGGACGCGCCAGCAGGTCGTCCAGGTTCACGTCCCCGGTCGGCCGCACCCCCTGCGCGGCCAGCCCGTCGACCCGGCCGTCGTCGTCGTACACCGGCAGCCCGGGGCCGCCGGGGTCGCCCGGGCCCTCGGTCCCGTCCTGGTCGCCGGACCCGCCCAGCCCCCACGACGCGGTCGCACGGACCGCATCGTTGAAGTGTTTCCGCAGGTCAACTGGCATGAACTCACACTATCCGCGACCACCGACACCCAGAGGAGGATCACG
>DAMBCY010000219.1:0-6640 GCA_032056255.1 Cellulomonas sp.
TGTAGTGTTTTAGATAGCGAGAGTCCCGGTGACACACCCCCTGCAACCGGGGCTCTCGTGCTGCACAGGACGTGGAGAGCCCCCGGTGACGATCTGGCTGTCACCGGGGGCTCTCGCTCGTCTCAGGTGCCGAGGCTCACTCGGCTACCTGGGGGGCGGCGGACACATGCTGACCTCCGATCCGAGCAGCCCCGGACGGCGGTAGTCTCCTGCGTGAACGGTCTCCCAATCGTTCTGCCGGAGCCCCCACCCGCCCCCTGGGTTGGGGGCTTCGTGCTGCTCATGGGCACAGGTGTACAGGACGAGAACCACACGCGTGTAGTTCACATCCGCGTGATCTGTGGATACGGCGGTGGAAGCCTGTGGACGGTACCCACAGAGTTATCCACAGCCTGGGCGCGCACTGTGGATGGACGCAGGTCAACCGCTAAGCACATGCGCTACCACCAGCGGTAATGCAACCTGGAGCCCTGTGCACAAACAAATTTCTCCCCGATCTCACATGGTGGACGCCACGCGCGTGAGACGCCCACCTGCTGATCCCTCGTCATCAGTGGAGCGGGAGACGGCATCGTGCTGGCACGATCTCTACATGCCTGAGCAGCCAGCCGCCTTCGCCTACTCCCTCCAGACGGATAGCGATGGGCTGCGGGTGTACGCATCTGGTGTCACTGAGGTCAACCACGCTGATGTGGTGGAGGCGGTAGAGCGAGTCCTGTACTCCGCAGACACCAACCGTCCGAGCATCACGGCATCCGCTGCTGTAGATGACCTGCTCGCGGACGGTGCTCGTGAGACCACCGGAGAAGGACTCGATCCGATCCGGGAAGCGATCCTCTCCGTAGTGGAGCGCGATGCTCGGTTGCACTCCGCTTCTGACGCTCAAGGGATCGATGGAGCAACTGCTGGCGATCCGGACGCGATGCTCACTGCTGAGGAGACCGCTCAGGTGCTCCGTCAGCACCCCGAGACGATCCTGACCTGGCTCCGGGAGGGACGCCTACCGGGCTCCAAACGGGGGCGGTGGCTGGTCCGAAGGGGTGATCTGCTGGAGTGGATCGCGCAGGGCAAGAGCGTGGACGCTGCTGTTGGCTCTCAACCCGTGATCGAGCAGCAGACCGAGCCCGTCAGCCCATCCAGACAGCCTCCGCGAGGGCGTCCCTCGTTCTGATGCCTTGGGGGATGTTCCTCTCACTCATCGCCCCCAGGCGTCTAGAGTGCCCCCATGTCCGCTCCCGCTACAGCCCCAGCCAGGCGTACTCGCCGGTCAGCACCCACCCCGCCAGCATCTGAGTACGGCAAGGGCGGCGTGTACTGGGAGGACGGACGCCAGCGCTGGGTCTTTGAGATCAGAGTTGATGGAAAGCGCGTTCGTCAGCGATTCCTCACCGAAGAGGAAGCGAACGATGCGCGGCGAAAGTACATCGGGACCACCGTGGGTTACGGGGCTGCTCCGGCTCAGCAGGTCAAGGCGTACACGCTCACGGACTGGCTCAGAGAATTCATCTCAGACTGCTACGAGGCAGTCTCTGATGGGAAGATGTCCGAGCGCACCGTCATCTCTTATGACGCACAGTGCCGTCTCAACATCGTTCCTCGGATCGGGCATCTGCGGTTGACCGCGATCAGCAGCGAGAATGTTACGGGCTGGCTCGGTGAACTGCGAACTGCAACCTACAAGCGTGGAGCCAAGGGTGAAGAGCGCCCGCTCGGCGTTGAGTCTCAGCGGACAGCAGCAGTAGTTTTGAAGGCTGCACTCAATGAAGCCGTGCGTCAGTCCGCGCGAACCGGGCTGCTGGTCAACCCGATGAACGGTGTTTCGCTGCCCGGGTCTACGGGTAGACGCGGTACTCGTCAGGTTATCCCTGGCTCATATCGTTCGAAGGCGATCCCGCCCAAGTATCGTAAGCGCTTGCGCGATCAGATGATCGCAGACGGCTGCAACCATGCGCTCGGAATTTGCGTGGCGCGCTTCCGTCTCGGTATCGAGGTTGGGCTACGCCAGGGCGAGGTTCTCGCCCTCGTTTTGGATAATCTTGAATCGTCTTCACGCAGGCTCACTATTGATCATCATCTCCAGCGAAAGACGTGGAGGCATGGTTGCAAGGACCTGGGTGATTCCTGGGAGTGTGGACGCAAGCGTGGGGTGAACTGTACGAGCCCGAAAGAGGGCGGTCTGGTTCGCACGCCGGGGACGAAGGCGGGCAAGGAATCCACTCGTAGTCTGGTGCTGCCGGAGAGCCTGTGGGACTGCCTGATGGAGCACCGCCGTCTCGTGATCTCAGAGAACCGGGGCAAGCCCAACCCTGAGCAGGGAAGCCTACTTTTTCGGTCTCCGGGTAACACGGCGATCAGCCCAGAGCAGGATCGAGCGGCGTTCCACGCGATCAGTGACCGAGCGGGCATCCCGCACTACTCGATCCACTCGCTCCGGCACACGGCTGCAACCTGGCTATGTGACCAAGGTGAGGACATCTCAGTGGTGAGCAACATCCTCGGTCACTCGGGGATCGAAGTGACGCTCGGGTACGTGCATGTTGGTACCCGCACGGTTGCGAAGGCGTTGGAGCGCTCTGTCAACGCCTGGGACTCGCTGACAGACGAGGACGAGGCTGAGGACGAGGACGCCTACGAGGACGATGCCGAGGACCTCAGCGAAGAGGAATAGTTCCACACCTGGGGGCACTCAGTGTGAGGCTCTGGTGCTGTGCTCGATGGTTGGGGGCACTCTGGGGGCAGTCTTGCGCTGGAGGGGGTTGGAGAGGACTGTTCGCGTTGATCTGCTCCCGATGGTGTGGAGAGCGTTCTGGAGCAAACGTGCAGGTCAGAGTGCCAGTCCGGTACTGGGTGCTGTCTCACGTGGCGTTCGTCTCGTGTCCGTCCTCATTCTCGTAATGAGAAGGTCAAGAGTTCGATTCTCTTAGGCGGCTCAGACCGGATCGGCCCGGGATCATCACGATCCCGGGCCGTTCTGCTTCCCTGTCCCGCGTGAGCGTCCCCCGGCGAGGACGGTGCCGTCACGGGCGGTCGCGGCCGGACCGGTCCGTGGGTGCACCGTCGCCAGTACGGTGACCCGGTGGGCCGCATGGAGGACGTCGAGCTGGTCGAGGTCGGCACCGTGTCCGGGACCGGTGAGGACCGGGGCCCGCGCGTCCACCTCCGACCGCTGCTGCGCCGCTGGTGGCCGGTGGCGGTGGTCGTCGTGCTGGCCGTGACGGCGACGAGCGTGGTGCTCGACGCCCGGCAGCGCGCCGCGCTGGCCCGGGTCCGCGAGCTGCCCGGCGTGCTCACGACGACGGTCGAGCCGCCGCTGGAGGCCGTCGAGTGGGGGACGGTCGAGACGGTCGGCGCGCTGTACTCCGGGATGCGGACGGCGGACGGGCTGGTCGTCGGCCCGATCTGGCCCCTGCCCGGGGAGCCTGCCGCGGTGGTGGCGCTCGACCCGGAGTCCGGCGTCGAGCGGTGGCGGGTGGACGTCGAGGACCGCCCGGACGACTACTCCGCGGGGCTGGATTGCGCGGGCGACGGCGAGCCCGCCACGACGGCGTGGTGCCTGGTCTCCTCCGGCGCGAGCCGGCGCATGGTCGAGGTCGACCTGGTCGAGCGGGCGGTGCGCTCGACGCTGCCCCTGCCGGACGACGCGGCCGCGACGGTGTCGGGCGGCACGCTGTTCGTGACGCGCACCGCGGCAGACGGAGCCGAGGTCGGTGTCGAGGTGGTGGCGACCGGCCTCGCCGACGGGACGCAGCGGTGGCTGACCCGGGTGCCCGGCACGGCGGACGACGCCACCCAGCAGCCGTGGATCTGGCTGAACGGCGGCCACCTGTGGGTGTTCACGGCGGCGGGCCAGTGGTCGCTGGACCCGGCGGACGGCTCGGTGGAGGCCGAGGGCGCCTCGGTCTCCCTCACCCGCGGCGACCGGCTGGTCACGGACCTGGGCAGCGCGGTGACCCGGCTGCTCGGGCGGGACGGGGACCCGGACGTCGAGCTGCCCGGGATGCCGCTCGACGCCCTCCCCGACGACGGCAGCGCTCCGGACGTGCTGGTGCTGCAGGGCGCCGACGGCGTCCGGCAGGTGGTGCGCGGGGTCGACGCCCGCACGGGCCGGGAGCTCTGGCAGCGGCCCTCCTCGACGCAGACCTGGCCGTCGGTGCTGCTGCTGGACGGCGTGGTGTACGGGGCGGGCACCGCGACGGTGTGGGCCGTCGACGCGGAGACGGGCCGGGAGCGGTGGTCGGTGGGGACCGGGTCGAACGGCGCCGCGAACCTGCTGACCGACGGGCTTCGCGTGCTCCAGGTCGAGATCGTCCCGGAGGGGCGCCGACTCGTCGCCTACGGCCTGCGCGACGGGGTCCGGGCGTGGTCCGAGCCGCTGCCCGAGGGCGCGGACTGGGTGCAGGAGCTCGGGGGGATGCTGGTCGTGACGTCGCACGACGGGGTGCTGCGCGTGCTGCGCTGACCCCCCGGGGCCGGTCGCGCGGGACGCCGCTGCGCCGCGGGTGTCCTCGCGTCCGGGTGGCAACTGAGCATTGACGGAATGGCATCTGTGCATAGACACTCGGAGCCATCCCGGTGCGAGGCGCACCGGTCACGTGACGGGAGCGGCATGGGCGCGACACGACCAGGCGGGGTCGACCAGCGGCCCGAGGTCGCGCGCCGGCGGCTCGAGGCCCAGATCGCCGGGGAGCGGTATCTCGACCCGCTGACCGGCATGCCACGCCTCGCCACCATGCTCGACGTCTGGGCGAACCGGCTCGGGGGTCCGCCCGTCGCCGTCGTCCTCGTGGCCTACGACTACGGGTCGTTCGCCCGGCGGTCGGGGCACACGGCCGCCGAGCGGCGCCGCGGACGGCTCGGGTCGGCGCTGCGGCCGCTCGTCGCCGCGGCACGCGCCGACGTCGCCGTCGGTGCCGACGGCCGCTTCGTGGTGGTCGGCCCCGAGCCGGACGGCCGCCGGGGCGTCCTGGCGGCCGAGGTCCGGCGGCGGGTCGCCGCCGTCACCACCGGGGTGCGTCCCGCCGCCGGCGTCAGCGTGTCCGCGGGCCGGGCGGCGTCCACCGCCCACGCGGCGCGGATGCTCCGGCCGAGGGCGCACCAGCTGGAGCCCGGTCGCACCGAGGGTGCGCTGCTGTGCCGGCCCGTGGTGGCGACGATGTCCGGGCGGGTCCGCGGGCTGCACGTCGGCGCCCTCCCCGGGCGGCCGGCGGAGGCACCGCGGCGCGCCGAGGACGTCGTCGCCGCGGCGGCGGACGCCGCGGCGCGCTGGCCCGACGCGTTCGGCCGGGCCGTCGAGACCGTCTGGGTGGACGTCGCCGCGCACGAGGCCGTCTCTCCCCGGCTGCACGAGGTCGTCCGGGACGCCTGGCTCGCGCGCGGCGTGACCTCGCGCGTCGGCCTGCGCGTGCACCCCGACGGCGTCGGCGACCTGGACGACGTGCCGGGGCTGCGCCTGCTCGCGTCCCGGGGCGTCCGGTTCGCGCTGGCCGGGCTCAGCACCGGCCTCCCCGACCCCGCGGCCGTCGACCGGACCGTGTTCAGCGAGCTCGTCGTCGACGCCGCACTCCTCGCCGGTGCGGCCGTCGAGCCCGACGACGCGGCGCTCGCGGCCGGGCTCGTGGCGCTCGCCTCGCACCAGGGCATGCTCACGACCGCGGACGGGGTCGACGACGACGCCGGCATCGAGGTCGCCGCACGTCTGGGGGTCTGGCGCGTCCTGGGAGCCGCCCTCGGCCCCGACCGCACCCTGGCCGACGCGCCGGCCGCCTGGCCCGCCGGCGGCGACCTGCGGTCCGCGCCGCCCGCCTCGCCGGTGCCGGCGGCCGGACCGCCCCCGTTCCTCCCCGGGCGCCGGACGGGGTGGTCCGGGGCCGCCGAGCGGGCCGTCCAGGACCGGGTCCGGGCGTGGCTGGACGCCGCGACCACGCCGGCGCAGATGCGCCGGCTGCTGGGGGCGGACGGCCCCGGCCCGCGCTGGACCCTCGCCGACGTGTCCCGGCTCGTCGCGCGCGCCTCGGACCCCGGCGACGACGACGACCCGGGCGCCCCTGCCCGGGCAGGAGAGGACGCATGACGATGATCCGCAGACCACGACGAGCGACCCGGAGAGGAGGCGTCGTCGCGCTGGCGGTCGCGCTCGTGGCGACGGGACCCGTCGCCCTGGCCCTCCCCGCGGGCGCCGCCGCCGACCAGGTGTGCGCGAGCGCAGCGCCGGACCTGACCCCCTACGCGGACACCACGCTGCCCGGGACCGCGACGCCGCCGGCGGGCTGGGCGCCCGCGTCCGGCGCGGTCGACTTCGGCGTCGCGCGGGAGGGGCTGCGGATCTCGAACGCGGCCGCGGGCAACACCTACCTCGTGGCGGAGCGGCTCGCCGCGCCCGCGCACGAGTCGACCCCGGTGTGCGACGCGTTCACCGCCTCCTTCACCGTCGCCCCCGTCGACGGGGCGTACCAGGACGGGCTCACCGTGTCGGTCGCGCTCGGCGGGACGTCGCGCTACGGCGGAGCGCTGGGCCTGCGCCACGTCGACGGGCGTCTCGAGGTCAGCACCATCTGGGTGCCGGCCGACGCCACGGGCACCGCGCTCGCCGACTGGCGCAGCGCCGTCCTCGCCACGCTCGACCCGGCCGTCCCGCACGACA
>DAMBCY010000220.1:0-6633 GCA_032056255.1 Cellulomonas sp.
GGGCGACCGCGCCGGTGGTCGTGGTCAGCCACGACCGGGAGTTCCTCAGCCGCACCGTGACGTCGGTGGTCGAGATCGACCGGAGCCTGCAGCGGATCGCGGTGTACGGCGGGTCCTACGACGCGTACCTGGAGGAGCGGTCGACGGCCCGCCGCCGGGCCCGCGAGGCCTACGAGGAGTACGCCGCCCGGCGCTCCGGCCTGGAGGCCCGGGCGCGGATGCAGCGCGCGTGGATGGACAAGGGCGTGAAGAACGCCCGCCGGAAGGCCACCGACAAGGACAAGATCGGCCGGAAGCTCCGTTCCGACGCCTCCGAGAAGCAGGCCGCGAAGGCGCGGCAGACGCCGCAGATGATCGCGCGGCTCGACGTGGTCGCCGAGCCGCGCAAGGAGTGGCAGCTGCAGATGAGCATCGCCGCCGCCCCGCGCTCCGGGACCGTGGTCGCGGCCGCCCGGCACGCCGTGGTGCGACGCGGGTCGTTCGCGCTCGGCCCCGTGGACGTGCAGCTCGACTGGCAGGACCGGGTCGCGATCACCGGCCCCAACGGCGCCGGGAAGACCACGCTGCTCGGCCTGCTGCTCGGCCGCCTCGCGCCGGACGAGGGCCGGGTCGACCTCGGCTCGGGCGTCCTGGTCGGCGAGGTGGACCAGGCCCGGGCCGCGTTCGAGGACGGCGCCGTGCTCGTCGACGCGTTCGCCCGCGAGCTGCCCGCGTGGACCACCGCGGACGTCCGGACGCTGCTGGCGAAGTTCGGCCTCGGGGGCCACCACGTGCACCGCACGACGGCGTCGCTGTCCCCCGGCGAGCGCACCCGCTCCGCGCTCGCGCTGCTGCAGGCCCGCGGCGTGAACCTGCTGGTGCTGGACGAGCCGACGAACCACCTGGACCTGCCCGCGATCGAGCAGCTGGAGCAGGCGATCGAGGCGTTCGACGGCACGGTGCTGCTCGTCACGCACGACCGCCGGATGCTCGACTCCGTGCGGCTGACCCGGCGCTGGCACGTCGAGGACGGGACGGTCACGGAGGTCCCGCGGGACTGAGCGGTCCGGGTGACAGCTCCGTGCGCCGGGCGTCGACGCCTTTGTGCGGGTTGATGCCGAGATGCGAACATGGATCATCACGAGACGATAACGGTCCAGGTCAGAGGGGTCATGGGCGACGATCCAGCCGTCTAGGGTCGGGCTTGGCGCCGATGATCCTGGTGCGGGCAGCGCTGCCCGATCCGCCCATTCCGTACGACATCCTGGAGGTCTCGTGGGCAGGCGGACGCGTGCTCCGCGGTGGACAGAGGCCGCCCTCGTGGCGGGCCTGCTCCTGGTCGGGTGCACGGCCGGCGAGGCACCCGAGAGCGACAGCAGCACGGAGCCGGAGGGAGCGAGTCCGCCGAGCCTGACGGTCACCGCTGCCCGGGAGCTGCCGTTCGACGGTTATGCGGATGCCATCGGGACGCTCTACGCCGAGCAGGCCGCTGCGGCGATCGACCGGACGACGTTCGAGGCGCGGGAGAGCTACCTCGCACGGTGCATGAAGGCCGAGGGGTTCGAGTACACCCCGGAGGAGTACGAGCCTCCGGATGACGCGATCGCGCCGTTCTGGACGGCCAGCGTGCTGGTGGTCCCCGCGCTGCCCGAGGACCGGTCCGAGGTGGCCCGCGTGGGGTACGGCACGGACGACGTCGATGCCCAGGAGGCCGGACGTCTCGCGGAGAGCGCGCTCGGCCCGAACGTGACGTATCTCGAGAGCCTCGGCCCGGCCGCGCAGGAGGCGTACATGGAGGCACTGTCGGGGGCGCACGGGATGGGCGACGCCGACGCGCGTCCCGAGGAGAGCTGCTCAGCCCGTGCCGAGGCGTCGGCACCGCACGACGCGGTCGACGTCCTCACGGGGTTCTCCTCGCTGCTCGGGGCGATGGCGGACGTCGTGCAGCGCGGGCTCTACGACGATCCTCGTACCGTCGCGGTGAACGACGAGTGGTACCGGTGCATGGCTGAGGCAGGTCACGACGTCCGGCCGCCCGAGGGTCGCCGATCCCCCGCGCCCGGCCCGTCCGACGCCTACCAGGCGGCGGTGATGACGGCGCCGGACGGCCGGCGCGACTGGGCCCAGGTCGAGATGGCCGGTGACGAGATCCCGGTCGACCAGAAGTACCTGGTCGGCTCCGAGGCCGAGCGCGCCATCGCCCTGGCGGACCACGACTGCCGCGCGTCGACCCGGTACGTGGACCGGCTGCTGGAGGTGCTGGTCTCGCTCGAGGAGGACTTCGTGCAGCAGCACGCCGCCGAGCTCGCACGGCTGGAGGCGGCGGCCGCGCTGTGAGGGCACCGCCCCCGCGACCGCAGAAGCTCTGGTGGCAAGTCACGCGAGAGAGAGGAGGAGCGCAGCACTCGAAAGATCGTTCAGCCGCGTCCACCACCGATGAAGGACGGAACGATGAAACGAAAGATCTGCGCGCTCATCACCACGATGCTGCTGGCGGCGGGCATTCTGACCGGAGCCGCGACGGCCGGCTCCGCGGCGACGGCGAAGACACCGTGCACCACGCAGAAGGTGTTCGGATCTGGGCAGTTCGCACGCTACGTCCCGGTCACCGCTTCGGGCTCGTCGGATTGTTACCTGATCCAAGGGAACCAGGGCAACGGCGTCAGGGCTCTCCAACGGGCGCTCCTGTTCTGCGAACGACGCGACATCGGCAAGGCCGGTGTCGACGGGGTGTTCGGCGCCTCGACGAAGAGTGCCGTGTCCGCGTTCCAGGGGAGTGTCAACCTGACTCGGGACGGGGAGTACGGCAACAACACCCGGAACAGGATCTGGTTCGTCAGCACGGCCACGAACCCGACCGGCCTCTACTGGTGCAACCGGTACTAGAACACCCCGCTCCGAGACGAGCAGGTGTGGTGTCGTCGAGGGCTGTGCTCTCGACGACACCACCCACCGCACGCCGGAGCGGGGGACAGGTCCCCCGCCGGCCGGGGCGGCCCGTGGCACGATGACCGGGTGGCGGATCAGGCCGAGGCATCCCCGGGGACCACGGCCGGACCGGCGTTCGCTCCGCACCCTGCGCCGCCGACCCGTCGCTCCCGCCGCGCCGCCGCACGCCGCCGCGGACCCTGCTCTCGTTCGCCCGCGAGGTCGCGAGCGTCCTGGCAGGGGCGATCGTGCTGTCCCTGGTCGTCAAGACGTTCCTGGTGCAGGCGTTCTTCATCCCCAGCTCGTCGATGCACGACACCCGGCTCGAGGGCGACCGGGTGGTGGTGAACAAGCTCGTGCCCGGCCCGTTCGACCTGCACCGCGGCGACGTCGTCGTGTTCGCGGATCCGGGGACGTGGCTGACGGGCGTCGATGTGCCGGACAGCTCGACGCTGCAGGACGCGCTCGCGGCCCTCGGGCTCGCGCCGCAGTCGGAGGACCACCTGATCAAGCGGATCATCGGGCTGCCCGGGGACCACGTGGTCAGCGCGGCCGACGGGTCGCCGATCACGGTGAACGGCGTAGCGGTCGACGAGTCGGCCTACCTCGCGGCGGCCGCGTCGCCGAGCGAGATCGCGTTCGAGGTGGACGTCCCGGCGGACGCGCTGTGGGTGATGGGCGACAACCGGCAGCACTCCCGGGACTCCCGCTGGCACGTGGGCGAGCCGGATGGCGGCTTCCTGCCGGTCGACCTGGTGGTCGGCGTCGCGTTCGCGACGGTCTGGCCGCTGGATCGTGCGGCGCTGCTGCGCAACCCCGGCGGCGTGTTCGCGGAGGTCCCGGACCCGGCGTGAGGGTGCGTAGGTGGTCCGCGTAGGTGGCAGACCGGCGTGGACGATGGGGACATGGACCACGCGAGGATCGACGTGCCCGGGACCGACAACTTCCGTGAGGTGGCGGTCCCGGTGTCCGGAGGACGCCTGCGGCCCGGCCGGCTGTACCGCTCGGACGCGCTGTCCCGGCTGCCGCGTGCGGGGCGCGCCGCGCTGGTGCGGCTCTCCGTCCGCCGGGTGGTCGACCTGCGGTCGGGCATCGACCGGCGGATCGGCGGGCGCGACCGGCTGCGCGGCACCGGTGCGGAGCTCGTCCGCATCCCGATGCTCGCCGGCGCGGTGCCTCGCGACACCGCGGTGCTCGACTGTCACGGCTCGTGAAAGAGGCGTACCGGCTCGACCGCAGCGGTGGAGAAAAACCCGTCCGATTGCGCGCGCGGACGGGGTGCCGCGGTCGGTGCGTGACGCCGGAAGGGGGGTCCTCCGGTCGGGGAGAAATGGATGCGCACGAATGCGCGGAGGGCGCTCCTGGCGTCGACGGTTGCAGCGGCAGTGCTCTGGGCGGGCCTGCCGGCGGTCGCGGACGACGGGAGCTCAGGTACGCCAGCTGACGCTGCAGCCGAGAGCATCGAGGCGGTCGCTCCGGATGCGGGACTGGGTGAGTCGGTCGAGCTGATGAGCTCGGGGGCCGACCTGACCGGCTCCAACGCGGCGGGTCTGGTCGCTGCTCCGACCGACCCGACCGCCCCGGTGGTGCTCGGCGGAGAGAACCCGGCGCTGGGTACGGGACTCGCTACGGTTGCCTCGGCGGTTCTCGGCGTCGACGCCATCGTGTCGAATTGTCGATGAGCTCGCCGCTTGTTGCCGTTGTCGACGGCCTCAGCGCGTTGGTGTTTCTCGGCGCTGTGTCGGTTGATGCCGTTCGGGCGATCAAGGCACCTCTGCCGTCGGCCGATTCGCTTCGTGATGCGAAGGCCGCCTCTCGTGGTGAGCGATGGGTTCCGAGAGAGCTGGAGACAGTGGGATGGGTTGTCGTGCTGTTCCTTGTGGCCTCGACGCTTCGCAGCTGGGGATCCATGGACGAGCGCTTGACCGGGGCTCTGCTCTTGTCGGTGGCGACGGCTCGACTGACTGCGGTTCTGAGGGGGCGGTACGTCTGGTGGGTGTGGGGGTGTGCGGCTGGCCTGGCTGTGGCCCTGGCCGTGAGCTAGTGGCCGCTGATCGGGTGTCGCCCCGGTGAGCGACGCTCGACGACGTACGGACGATGTGCGCACACCGGTGTCGGTGTCCGGTCGCGGCAGCGGCTGGGCTGGGCTGGGCTGGGGTCGGGCCCGGGTGGCGGAGGACGGGGTCCGGAGCTGCCCCGCTGGCGCCGCAGTCGGAGGACCACCTGATCAAGCGGGTCGTCGGGCTGCCGGGGGACCACCTGGTCGGCGCGCGCCCCGCCCGCGGGCGCGGCAGCCCCGGCGCCCCCGGCCGTCGCCCGAGGTCAGCCCCGCGGGCGCGTCCCGTCCGGCGCCAGCACCTCGGTCGACGTCGGCACCGGCCGGGTGTTCGGCACCGGCGCACCCCACACGGGACGGCCCGCGGCGTCGAACGGGAGCACCTGGGCGCGCGCGTGCCGGTTCGGGTCGCGCAGCGGGTCGCCGGCGATCTCCGTGTACGTGCGGGCGTGGTGCACCAGCACGACCTGGCCGTCCTCGGTCTCGGTGAACGAGTTGTGCCCCGGGCCGTACTGCCCTGCCGCGGGGTCGCTGACCAGCACGGGATCCGGGCTCTTGGTCCACGAGGCGGGGTCGAGCAGGTCGTCGCCGACGGTCGCGGTCAGCAGACCCACCGCGTACTCGGGGCCGGTGGCGGCGCCGGAGTAGGTCAGCCAGACGCGCCCCCCGCGGACCAGGACGGCCGGTCCCTCGTTGACCGCGAACCCGACGACCTCCCAGTCGTGCTCGGGCCGGGTCAGCAGCACGGCGGGGCCGGCCAGCGTCCAGGGGTCGGCCATCGGGGCGATGTACAGGTTGGAGTTGCCGGGGATCGCGAGGTCCTGCTGCGCCCACACGAGGTACTGGGTGCCGTCGAGCACGAAGGAGGTCGCGTCGAGCGCGAACGACTCCCAGCCCGTGTCGACCTGCCCGCGCTCCACCCAGGCGCCGGTCAGCGGGTCGGGGTCGGTGCACTCGAGGACGAAGATCCGGTGGTTGAACGTCTCCGGGGCGCCGGGGGCGTCGACGGTGCCGCTGGCGTCCGGCGCCGCGGCGAAGTAGAGGTACCAGGCGTCGCCGACGCGGTGCAGCTCGGGCGCCCAGATCAGGTGGGACATCGGGCCGTCGGCGTGCCGCTCCCAGACGACCACCTCGTCGGCGGCCTGCAGGTCGGCGAGGTGCGCGGCGCTGCGCAGCACGATCCGGTCGTACGCGGGGTGCGAGCCCGTGAAGTAGTAGCGCCCCTCGTGCCGCAGCACGTACGGGTCGGCCCGCTGCAGGACGATCGGGTTCGGGATGAGGGCCACGACGGTTCTCCAACGTTGTAGGACGGCGGAGCGAGCGTAGCGCGCCCACCCGTCCGGTTCAACGTTGTAAGGTTCCGGTGTGCCAGCACGTGCAGGGGAGGGGCCGGCGCCGACGCTGCGCGACGTCGCCGAGGTCGCCGGGGTCTCGTTCAAGACGGTCTCCAACGTCCTCAACGACCATCCGCAGGTCCGCGAGGAGACGCGGGCGCGCGTCCTCGCGGCCGTCGACCAGCTCGGCTACCGCCCGAACCTCTCGGCGCGGAACCTGCGGCGCGGCCACAGCGGCGTGATCGGCCTGGCGGTGCCGGAGCTCGGTCAGGCCTTCTTCGCCCAGCTCGCGGACGACGTGATCCACACCGCCGCCGAGCAGGGGCTCGTGGTCCT
>DAMBCY010000221.1:0-6631 GCA_032056255.1 Cellulomonas sp.
GGCCGCCTCCGGGTACGTCCGGCAGACCGCCACGCCGACCTCGGAGTGCCGGCGGTCGTCGAGCTGGCGGCGCTGGTGGATCCGCACGAACAGGTAGCGCAGGTGCGTGACGAACCGGCCGACGCTGACGCTCGCGGGCGGCAGCACCACCCCGTGCGCACCGGCGATCACGTCGAGGAACTGCTGGATCAGCCCCGTCATGGTGTAGCTGGACGCGAGGTCGCCGGTGGCGAAGCCCGCGTTGACCAGGTGCAGCGCGAGCCCCACCGCCTCGGTCGGCGGCAGCGGCGTCGGCACCCGGGCGTTGATCGCGGCGAGCAGCGCGGTGGCCTGCGCGTGCTCCTCCGCGTAGAGGTTCGTGACCTCCGCCAGCAGCGGGTACTCGACGGTCTGCCCGTCGGCCGCCCGGGTCAGCGCGAACCCGACGTGGTCGGCCATCGCGACGACCAGCGCGGGCTTGGTGGCGATCCGGTCCAGCCCGACCTCGACCAGGGCGTCCGTGACGAGCTGGACGTGCTCCGGCGGGATCCCCGCCAGCAGGCCGGCGAGGTGGTCGGGGTCGCGGCCGTCGTCGGGCCGGAACACCCGGACGATCCGGTCCCGGAGCACCGGGTCGCCCGGCCGCGCCTGGAAGCCGAGACCACGCCCCGTGAGGATCAGCTCCGTGCCGGACTCGTCGCGCGCGAGGACGAGGTTGTTGTTGAAGACGCGCAGGACCTCCACGGCGTTCCTCTCGCTCGGGTGCGGCGTGCGGGCGGGGCGCCGCCGCTGGCCGGGACGCGCGGGAGGGACCCGCGGCACCCGGCCGGCAGCAGCGACGTGCGGGGGGTCAGGGCTCCACGTCGATGACGGCGTCGCCCGGCACGACGGTACCCGCCGCGCGCGGCGCGACCGAGGTGAGAACCCGGGAGTTGAGCACCGTGACGACCGTGGTGGTCGCGAACCCGGCGGCGCGCACGGCGTCCAGGTCGACGGTGCCGAGCAGGGCCCCGACGGCGACGCGCCGGCCCGTGGCGACGACGACCGTGAAGCCCTCGCCCGCCATCCGGACGGTGTCGATGCCGACGTGCACCAGCACCTCGACGCCGTCGTCCGTGCGGATGCCGAACGCGTGCCCGGTCTCGGCGACCGTCACGAGCTCGCCCGCGACCGGCGCCACGACCTCGCCGGCGCTCGGCACGATGCCGACGCCGTCACCCAGGGCGAGCGAGGAGAACACCGGGTCGGCCACGTCGGCGAGCGCGACGACCTCGCCCGCGACCGGGGCGGTGACGACGGACGTCGGGCCGGCGTCGACGATCTCGGGCGTCGCGGGCCCGGCCGGAGCCGCCGCCTCGAGCGCCAGGTCGGCCTCGGACTGGTCGCGCTCGGCCAGGAACTCGGCGCGCTGCGCCGGGGTCCGGAAGTCCGAGACGATCACGAGCACCATCGAGACCACGAAGGCGGCCGCCACGGCGATCGCGTAGACCGGGATCGGGTCGAACACCGGGATGGTCAGCAGCGAGGTGAACGCGAACGCCTGCGTGTCCACCCCGCCCAGGAGACCGATGATGACGCCGCCGGTGAGGCACCCGACCAGCATCCGCGGGTAGATGCGCTTGAACCGCAGGTGGATGCCGTACAGCGAGGGCTCCGAGATGCCGCCGAGCAGGCCCGCGGCCAGCGCCCCCGTCGCGGTCTGGCGCATCTGGACGTCGCGGTCCCGGACCGCCAGCACCAGCACGCCGGCAGTGGCGCCGAAGCAGGCGAAGTTCCACGCGCCCATGGGGCCCTGGATGAAGTCGTACCCGAGCGTGTTGAGGTTCACCAGCATGAGCGCGTTCAGCGGCCAGTGCAGACCCAGCGGGACCAGGAACGGGTAGATCAGCGGGATGACGATGGCGAACACGATCGGCGCGTTGCCGTTCAGCCACGCGAGGCCGTCGCCCAGGCCGGTGCCCAGCCAGATGCCGAGCGGGCCGAGCAGGAACGCGGTCACCGGGATCATGACGACCATCGACAGGAACGGCACGAAGACCATCTGGATGTTCTCCGGGAACACCCGCTTCAGCCCCCGGTACAGCGGCGCGAGCACCGCGACCATGATGAGCGGCACGAACACCTGGCCGCCGTACTCGTTGAGCTGCATCGGCAGGCCGAAGATGTCCGCGACGCACGCGGTCGTCCCGAGCGTCTCGTTGGTGGTGCAGAGCGTGCTCGCGGCGTTCGTGAGCGACAGGAAGTCCGGCGTCATCACCGCGGCCATGACCGTGGCCCCCAGCCACGGGTCGACCCGGAGCTTCCTGGCCGCGTTGTACGCGACCATGATCGGCAGGTAGTAGAACACCCCGCGCCACATCGCGTCGACGAACACCCAGGTGGCGGGCTTGTCGGCCGCGCGGAAGTCCACGACGCCGAGCGCGTCCAGCACGGCGGCGAACGCGATGATCAGCGAGGCGCCCAGCAGCACGCCGAGCAGCGGGCGGAACGAGTCGGACAGGTACTCGAACACCGCGTCGAGCCAGGCGACCTTGCCCCGGGCCCTCGACCGGGCGGCGGCCTTGACGTCCGCGTCGGACTGCCGGCCCGCACCGGTGCCGGCCATCGAGGGCAGGTGCATGATCTGGGTGAACACGGTCTGCACCGCGCCGCCGATGACGACCTGGTAGCGGTCGCCGGACTGCGGCACCGCCCCCATGACACCGGGGACCTTCTCCACGGCCGCCCGGTCGACCAGGGAGGCGTCGCGCAGCTCGAAGCGGAGCCGGGTGGCGCAGTGGGTGAGGCTGAGGACGTTCGACGGTCCTCCGACCGCCGTGATGATCTCCTCGGCCCTGTCGCGCGTCGTCGCGGACGTCATGCGGGTACTCCCTCGTAGAAAGCGGTCCGCCGGCGTCCGGGCACGAAAAAAGACCCGAGTCGCATGGCTGCGGCTCAGGTCTTGCCCCGCGACGGCGGCGGGTAACAACCCTGGGGTGAACGACTCAGGTTCGGGCTGGACACTAGCACGGGGTCCGCGGTGCCCCACCCGGGACCTCCGTCCCGGGCGGGACGGCGACCTGCACGGACGTCGTCCGGGGCCGTCGGGCGCCCCCGTAGACTCGCCCGGGTGACCGATGTGGCGGCGGCGTACGGGATGGCGGGGCGACCCCTGTGGTTCGTGTTCGCGGCGCTGTTCGTCATCGTCATGGCCCGCTCGCACCTGTTCTACTGGCTCGGTCGCGGCGTGTTCTCCGGTGCCGCCCACCTCGCCGACCAGGCGGCGCACGACCCGTCGGGTCCGGCGGCAGACGCCGACCCGGCCGCCGCCGGTCCGGCCGTCGGGGCCGCCGCCGGGCCTGCTGCCGGTCCCGACGGCCGCACGGCCGCGCTCCGCACCCGCGCGCAGCGGCTGCTGCGCACCCCCGCCGCACGGCGCGGGCTCGCGCTCGTGCACCGCTGGGGCCCGCTGGCCGTCACCGCCGCGTACGTCACCGTCGGGGTGCAGACCGCCGTCTTCGTCGGCTCGGGTCTGGTGCGCATGCCGTACCTGCGGTTCACGGTCGCGTCGATCCCCGGCAGCGTCGCCTGGGCGCTGATCTGGGGCACCGTCGGACTCGGCGTCGTCTGGGGAGCGGTCCGGCTCGCGGCGACGTCGCCCTGGGGCTTCGCGGCCGTGGTGGTCGTCGCCGCCGCGGTCGTGGCCGGGATCGTGCTGCGCCGGCGCACCCGGTCGCGTGCCGGCGACGTGCCCGCCGCGGGGACCCGGACCCCGCTGGCCTGAACCCCCTCGGCGAGCCCGGACGCCAGGCGCCGCCCTCCTGGGCGAGACGGGTCGGTCGGGCGCGACCTCGCAGGTCAGGCCGTCGTCGGCTGGTCCACGGCGCCGCCGTACCGCCGGTCGCGGCGCGCGTACGTCTCGACGGCCCGCCAGAGGTGCCGGCGGTCGACGTCCGGCCACGGCTCGTCGAGGAACACCATCTCGGCGTACGCGGCCTGCCAGATCATGAAGTTCGACGTGCGCTGCTCGCCCGAGGACCGCAAAAACAGGTCCACGTCCGGCAGGTCCGGCTCGTCCAGGTAGCGCTGGACCGTCTTCTCGTTCACCCGGTCGGCCTTGAGCCGCCCCGCGGCGACGTCCTGCGCGATGGCCCTCGCGGCGTCGGCGATCTCCGCCCGGCCGCCGTAGTTCACGCACATCGTGAGCGTGCAGGTCGAGTTGCCCACCGTCTGCCGCTCGGCCTCCTCGAGCTCCGCGATCACCGACCGCCACAGCCGCGGGCGCCGGCCGGCCCAGCGCACCCGGACCCCCCAGGAGTCCATCAGGTCCCGGCGGCGACGCAGCACGTCCCGGTTGAAGCCCATGAGGAACCGCACCTCCTCGGGCGACCGGGACCAGTTCTCCGTCGAGAACGCGTACGCCGAGACGTGCGTGACCCCGATCTCGATGGCGCCCGCCACGACGTCGAGCAACGAGGCCTCCCCCGCGGCGTGCCCGGCGGTGCGCGGCAGCCCGCGCGCGTTCGCCCACCGGCCGTTGCCGTCCATCACGACGGCGACGTGCCTCGGGACCAGCTCCTTCGGGATCGCGGGCGGGCGGGCCCCGCTCGGGTGCGGGGGCGGCGGAACCGGCATCAGACCCTCTCGACCATCGGCAGCGAGCGCAGCGTGCGCTCCAGGTGGAACTGCGAGTACGCGGAGACCATCCCGTTGCCCTCCCGGCGGTGCCGCTCGGCGGACGCGTCCGCCACCGGCCAGTCGCCCGCGAGCAGCGCGGCGAGCAGCGTCAGCGTCTCCGGCGCCGGGGCGGTCGCGCCCGGCGGGCGGCAGGACAGGCAGACCGATCCGCCCTGGGCGACCGCGAACGAGTGGTGCGGGCCCGGACGGCCGCAGCGTGCGCAGTCGGTGAACGACGGCGCCCAGCCCGCGATGGCCAGCGCCCGCAGCAGGTACGAGTCGAGCACCAGGCCCGGCGTGTGCTCCCGGGCGGCGAGCGAGCGCACCGCCCCGACGAGCAGCCAGTACTGCTGCAGCGCCGGCTCCCGCTCCGCCTCGACCAGGCGCTCCGCGGTCTCCAGCATCACCGTGCCCGCGGTGTACAGCGCGTAGTCCTCGCACACCGGGCGGCCGTACGCGCCGAGCGTCTCGACCTGGGTGACGACGTCGAGGTTCCGGCCGGTGCTCAGCTGCACGTCGACGTGCATGAACGGCTCGAGGCGCGAGCCGAACCGGGAGGTCGTGCGCCGCACCCCCTTGGCGACCGCGCGCACCTTGCCGTGGGTGCGGGTCAGGAGGGTGACGATCCGGTCCGCCTCCCCCAGCTTGTGGGTGCGCAGCACGATCGCCTCGTCGCGGTAGAGGCTCACCGGACCATTCTCCCCCGCCGGACCGACAGACGCCCGCAGCGCGCGCCGCCCCTCCGCACGACCTCCCCGACCTCAGCACGCCCGTCCTCCACGTGCGTCGAGATCGGTACCTCTCGTCGAGATCGGTGCTCCTCGCAGCCGATCTCGACGGCGACACACCGATCTCGGCGGACTGTGCGGAGGGAGGGGTGAGGGAGACGCCCGGCCCCGGGCGCGTGGGTGGCGCGTCACGGGGCCGGGCGGGAGGGACGGTCCTGGTGGGACCGGCCCGGATCGGGGACCGCGGGCGTCTAGCGCCGGGCGCGGTTGACCGCGGAGATGATCGCCTTGAGGCTCGCGGTGGTGATCGAGGGGTCGATGCCGACGCCCCAGAGGGTCTGGTCGCCCACGGAGCACTCGACGTACGCCGCGGCGGTGGCGTCGCCGCCCGCGGACAGGGCGTGCTCGGCGTAGTCGAGCACCTGCACCTGGACGCCGACCTCGCCGAGCGCCGCGACGAACGCCGCGATCGGCCCGTTGCCGGACGCCTCGACGGTGCGCTCGGCGCCGCCGTCCACCAGGTCCACGGTGAGCGTGTCCGGCCCGTCCTCCACGCTGGTCGTCCGGGTGCCGCGCAGGGCGAACCGGCCCCACGGGGCGAGGTCGGACTCCGCGTCGACCGGCAGGTACTCGTCGGTGAAGATCCGCCACAGCGCGTCGGCCGTGACCTCCGAGCCGTGCGCGTCGGTGTACCGCTGCACGACCTGGGAGAACTCGATCTGCAGGCGGCGCGGCAGGTCCAGGTCCCGCTCGGACTTCATCAGGTAGGAGATGCCGCCCTTCCCGGACTGCGAGTTGACCCGGATGATCGCCTCGTACGAGCGGCCGACGTCCTTCGGGTCGATCGGCAGGTACGGCACCGCCCACACGATGTCGTCGACGCCCACGCCGTCGGCCTCGGCGTGGGCGGCCATGGCGTCCAGGCCCTTCTTGATCGCGTCCTGGTGCGAGCCGGAGAACGCGGTGAAGACCAGGTCGCCGCCGTAGGGGTGCCGCTCGGCGACGGGCATCTGGTTGCAGTGCTCGACCGTGCGCCGGACGTGGTCGATGTCGCTGAAGTCGATCTGCGGGTCGACCCCCTGGCTGAACAGGTTCATGCCCAGGGTGACCAGGCAGACGTTGCCGGTGCGCTCGCCGTTGCCGAACAGGCAGCCCTCGATGCGGTCCGCGCCGGCCAGGTAGCCGAGCTCGGCGGCCGCGACCGCCGTGCCGCGGTCGTTGTGCGGGTGCAGGGACAGCACGACGTGCTCGTGGTAGCGCAGGTGCCG
>DAMBCY010000222.1:0-6558 GCA_032056255.1 Cellulomonas sp.
GGAACCCGGACAACTCGATAGTGTCGAACGCCCGGCCATCGAGATTCACGTTGTACTCGCGCAGCTCGGAGGTGACAGTCACGGGCCAGCGGACCGAAGTCGTCTCCGCGGCCAGGCCGTAGGCGTCCTGCCAGTCCCCAGCGATGTAGTCCCGCCAGGTCGCCGGCTGGTCGGCCTTGACGACGCGCCACACCCAGGTCACGAAGCCGGGCTCGGGCAGCGTCACGGCCGGTGAGGTGTACGTGCCGGGGCCGTTGGCTGTCAGTCGCACGGTGGCGACGACCTGCGGCTCGGCCGTCACGTCGGCGGGCAGCCGGGCCGCTACCGGCCCGCCGCAGACGGTCGGCGGTCGGGTGCCGGGCACCTGCAGGACGCTCGCCTCGAAGGTCACCGGCACGTACGCGCCGTCGACACGCAGCCAGTCGCCGTTGCTCGAGTACACCTCGACGGTGTCGCTCACCGCCTGGCCCGGGTCGGCCAGGCGGGCGTCGACCTGTGAGGTCAGCTCGGGCTGGAACGCCACGACGCTGGTCTCCGCGACGCGAGCGAACCGGTCGGCGAACGAGCCGGTCAGGTACTTGCCGTACTGGCCCTGGGCGTCCTTGTCGATGCGCCAGACCCACGTGTAGAACCCCGACGCCGGCGCCCGCAACGTGCCCGGCGAGGAGTAGCTGCCCGCGTCGGTCAAAGTGACGCTCACCGTGCCCACCACCGGGGCTCCCGACGGCGGCGACGTCGCCTCGGCCGGTTGGGAATCGAACGGCCCGTACAGGGTCCCGGTCGCCTGGATCGGGATGCGCGACCCGTCCAGCTTGGTCCACGTGCCCGTGGTCAGGCTCACCGTCAGCTGGTCGACGAACGACGCGCCCTGGGCAACGAACCGGGACGCCACCTGGGTGGTGATCCGCGGCTGGAAGTCCAGGTCGATCATCGCTGTCCGGGCGCTCGCCGACAGACCCGAAGCCGACGACGCGACCGCGGACAGCAGACGCTGCGAACCCGGCGTCGTGTACAGGTCGACGCGGGCGCCCACCCCCGTGCCGTCCACGCTCATAGAGGCGCCCACCTGGTACGACGGAGCCCCATCGCCCGGCGTGCCCGTGATCGAGTACGTCCCCGACCCAAGCATGCGGGTCGACGAACCGTCGTCGAAGACCGCGCCCGTGAGCTGGACCGGTCCGATCAGGGTGCCCGGTGTGGCGCTAACCGTCAGTGCGCCGTTGTACTGGTCCTGCAGCGACACGCTCAACGACAGTGCCGGGTCGGTCACCGCGTTCGCTGAAGCCTCCTGGCGCATCACCGCCAGGTTCGCCAGGATCGCCGGCCGGTGCTCGGCCGGCGCGCGCTGCACGTAGTGGACCTCCCCGCCGTGGCTGGTGTAGACGTCCGGGTCGGCCACCGACCACACGAACAGCGCCACCGCGGACGTCACGTCCGGGTCGCGGGACTCACCCCAGCGAGCCAGCACGTAGTTGAGCTCTGCAAGGCTCTGCCGCGGCAGGCCGTTCAGCGAGGTCACCGTCTGCGGGCTGGAGGTCTGGTCGAACGGCGGATTCGCGCCGATGTCGATGCAGTACGCCTGCCGGCCGTCGACATCGGTGTTGTACGCGCCGATGAAGAAGCCCGACGACGTCTCGTAGCCCACACCGTGACTACCCGCCCACGCCTGCGGCACCCCCACCAGGATCGACACGGCTCCGAACGCCGCCACCAGCAGCGCCGCCAGCCATCTCGCCCGCCACCGCCGGCGATCGCCGGTTCCTCCGCCGGCATCGCGGACCGTCACCTGCGTCGACATGGTCGCTCCTCCCACACTCAGGGCTGGGCGGGACTCCGCCCTGAGTGGGAGGTGCGCGGCGTGCGCCAGAACGATGAGCGCACCTGATGACTGCGCCCGGTCACCCCTCGGCCCCTTGCGCCGTCCTGGATCGGGCGAGCGGTGCCACTGGCGATGACACGGCGCACCGTGGATGCCTCGCGACAACTAGCGCCTCGTCCTCGAAGGAGCGTTGGCCGAGGAGCCTGCTACCTCCCGGTGCGGCCAGTTGGTCGTTGCCACAGCCCGAGGGCTCCCCTACCGTCCAGGCCATGACCGACGACAGGGCGCGCACGGTCGTCCTGACGGTTCGTCAGTCGCAGGCCATCGACGCAGCGGTCGAGCTTGCCCAGACTCGGACCCATCCCGATGACGAACGCCCGTTCCGCGCCTCGCAACGGTCGAGCAGCGCCGTATCGAACGGGAGACGCTCCACCAGTGGTCGCGCCGGCGTGTCGATCGTCATCAGTCCCCCCGCCAGCATCGGTGGTCCGCGCCTGCGCTCGTGCGGTCCGATCAGCTCGGGTCACCGAATCCGTCGCGGCGCGGAATCGCGGGCCCCTGCGCGACAAAGCCGGTGAGCGTGGCTCGTCGGTGCGTCACGAGTCCGGCTGGTGCTGCACTTTCGTGCCTGCGCCCGAGCGCGTCTGCGTCGAGACCCTCCGCCAGCCGTGGCCACCACGACGACACGGGGGCATCAGGTCGAAGGGCCGCGTCGACCAGCGCGAGAAGCAGGTGTCCCGTCGTCAACTGCTCGTGGCCGAATGACCGCCGTACATCATCCGCGCGGATCAGTGTCGCCTGAAGGTCGGCGCCTGTTCGTGGAGCCGACTCGGGGCTGTGGCGGGCATGTTCGGACAAGGCGGCAGTCGGATGGACCTCGGCGGCAGCTAGAACCTCGCCGGCTCCCCCGCGCCCGCACCGTGCCAGTGCAATGAGGAGATCCTCGTTACGGAGGCATGCCCCAGGCGTGGCGGACCGCTGCATCAGGGCGAGCACCTCGGCGGCCTCCCCCGAGAGGCGTTCCATCACGGCAACCTCCGCGGCACTTGGGCGGGCAGATCTCAGTGTGCCCGCCCAAGCGCCGCTCGGCGAGCGACTAGTAGACGAGCGGAACCGTGTACGTGTCCGAGTACGTGTAGCAGTACAGCTCTCGGTTGCCGGCGAGGGGCGTGCAAGTGCCCGCGGGCCAGGTCGTCCAGAGCCAGCCCTCCGGAAGGAGCATCGTCGGGTAGTGCTGCAGCTGGTACACACCCGCACAAACCGACCCGATGCACGGGAACGTGCCGATCGAGAAGGCGAAGGTGCACGGGTTCCCCGGCGTGTAGTTGCAGTCGTCCACGGTCCCGGAGGACGACTGGACGCTGTTGAGGAGCGCCACCGCGTGGTCGCTCATGTGCTCCATCGTCTGGCCCGGCGCCGTGGTCAGGCAGGACACCGAGCTCTGGTACGAGGTGTTGGTCTCGGACAGCATGCCATCGAGGTAGTACGCGTGGACCGTCCCCGACAGATCCCCGAAGTCGCAGCCTCCGAGCGGCGGGTCGAGGAACGGTCGGACCACCTCGCCGGTCACGGTGTTCCGGGCCTCCGCGGTCGAGAAGTCCTCCCGGAGCGCAGGGTCGAGTTCCAGCTCGACGGCGACGTGTGTGACATCCCCAGAGGTGGTGACCTCGATTGTGGTCGCCTCGCTCGGAGCGGGCAGAGCCGGCTCTTCCGGTCCGGCGTTCGCCATCGCTGTACTCCCTAGAGGGAGACAGAGTGCTGCAGTCAGCACCCCCACCAGCGTCAACTTGGTCATCTTCTTGCCCATGCGCATGCCCCCATGCTTGAGACGAAGTGACTACGGCGTCATCGCCGCGCCTTCACGCTAGGGAACCGACCCGCCGCACAGGTTGCCCTTGGCAAAGCGTTCACCCGCCCTGATGACCCCCCGCTCACGCGATCGGACCAGCGGGCGCCGGGGCTGTCCCGCACGATGAGATCGGCCTACACGGGACGTACTGCGTGAGCTGACGACGATCGGGCAGCCTCGGGTCGACTCCGGTCAGCAGCAGAGCACGCCCGCTCAGCTAGGGTGTTTCTCCTGTACCTGTGAGCACGTGATGCACGCGGCCAGCAGGATGGCGGCGCGGTAGGTGATGGCGAGCTTGTCGTACCAGGTGGCCAGTGCGCGCCACTGTTTGGTCAGGGCGAAGGAACGCTCGACGACATTGCGGCGCTTGTAGGTCTGGGTGTCGAGGGCGGGTGGTCGGCCCCCGGCCGGTCCATTGCGTTTGCGGGCGGCGAGCATCCGCCGGTTGACGCCGGAGGTGTAGGCCCGGTCGGCCAGGACGGCGTCCGGGGTGGTGCGAGGCCGGCCAGGGCCGATGCGCGGGACGCGGATGTCGGCCAGCACCTCGGTGAGCATCGCCCCATCGTTGCGTTGTCCGCCGGTGACGACCACCGACAGTGGTCGCCCGTGTCCGTCGACGGCGGCGTCGATCTTCGTGGACAACCCACCGCGGGACCGTCCGATCCCGTGACCTGCTGTGGACGAACCCGTCAGGCGTCCTCGTGTGATTCACCCGCACCCCTGTGTCCTGCTCCGGGCGGGTGGTGTTCGTCGCGTGCTGGTGGGCTCGGGTAATCGTGGGGCCGACCGAGACCGTCCAGTCGACCTTGCCCGCGGCGTCGGCCTCGGTCAGCAGCTGGGTCAGGACCCGGTCCCAGGCGCCGTCCTGGGCATAGCGGCGGTGTCGCTTCCAGAGCGTCTGCCACGCCCCGAACCGCTCCCGAAGCAGGTCCCGCCAGGAGATCCCGGTCCGGTACCGGTAGGCGATCGCCTCGACCACCCGCCGGTTGTCCCGGAACGGACGACCCTGGCGGCCCTCGTTCGAGGGCAGCAACGGCTCGATCCGAGCCCACTGCTCGTCGGAGATCACCTGATCCCGAGAAGACGACGCCACCGGACCAGCCTGCCGACCACCACCACGCCCTATAGGAGACACGCCCTGGGCCCTGGTGCCACGCCACACGCTCACCGGCTCAGATGCGCCCGTGCCCGTTGGGGACTCGCCGCATCATCGGAGACTTCGCGGCGCGAACAGGGCACACATGTCAGCCAAGGTGGAGAGACTGCTGCCTATGGATGCAGTGGCAACGGCGGTCAGTGCGGTGGCGGGACTTTTCGGCGGTGCAGTCGGCGGTGTGCTGACTGCTGGGCAGATCGCCCTTCGCGGCGAACTCGCTCGCGAACGCGTGGCCGCCGAGAACGCACTGCGGGCTCGCATCCAGAGCTACAAGGCGACCTTGGTGTTCGACCGTGGGGAGGTCTACCGCTCGAGCCGCTTCACTGAGGACTACGCGAGTATCGCCGGTCAGGACGCGTTCGCCTCATCGGTGCTCGAGGTCCTGTATCCGTTGCGCCGTCGACCCGCCGAGGTGCTGCGCTCCGAAGTACGACTGCTCATCGGAGACTTCCGGTTCGCATCACTCTTGGAACGGGTAGCCCTACCGCCCGAGCGCCTTCACCCCGATCGTGAGCGCCAGCGTCAGGCACTCGAGCTGCACCGGATCATCCACGCAGGTGAGGAACGCGTCCTCGGCGTGCTGCCGCAGCTGCTCGCGACGCAGAACGATCCGCCGACGCACGAGAACCTCTACAGCCAGGCGGTGGCGTCACTCGATCGGATGCTTGCCGCAGTCAGCCGCAACCGGCAGGCACGTCCGAGACACGGCACGAAACTCCGTCGTCACCGAACCGGCGAAGCCGGATCGCCAGGCTAGGGGCTGGCAGGAAGGCCGCCACTGAACCCGGCATGAGACACCACATCTTGACGATCCAGTGCTGGTTCGTTGGGTGGAGGTCTTCAGCGAGTCGCGGCGCTTCAGAGACGTCTTCGTGGGCTTCCGCACCTTGCCGTCTCGGCCGACCCAGGTGTCGGACTCTCTAGCGGCGCCTCGGCGCGACGACTCGCGTCAGAGCGAACTGCCAGAGTTCCCGATCCTCCACCCACGACGGAGGGGGTGGACCGGTCACCTCAAAGGGCCCGCCCATCTGCTCGACCGTCTCATAAACGTTCGAGCGACCCGCCACGATTCCATGGCCCTTCACTTCGAGTCCAGCATTGCTGACAACCCAGTCCTCGGCAACGAGCTCGCACACTGTCTCCCCTGTTAGCCAACGGGTTGGCTCACCGCGGCGGGCAACAACTGCGTCCTTGAGGATCCTGTTGAGCACCCCCATGAGGTAGACCGGCTGGACCTCGTGGGAGATCGTGCCGTAGCCGGCTGCCACCATCTCCGTCCTGAGAGTGTGGATTACATCTGCGAGTTCCGCGCCAACCTCCCATGTTGCGCTAGGCGCGGACGGAACTGAGGCTATGTGCGCGAAACGCTCAATGAGAGTGGTGGGCCCCGTATCGACCAATCGAAGGGTCAACTCGTCCTCGTCACCCTCGTGCTGCGTGAACTCCACGCCGATGCGCGGCGAGTCGACGCTAGGCCCCGCCGGAACTACCAGCTCCCGCCCAATGGCATTGATCTGCTGAGCCATGGCGAGCGCCCCTGCAGTTGCGTCGAACGCCGTACTATCGTCCATCGCGCTGAGACGAGCATCCTGTGCGCGTCGCTGCCCTTCCCATCGATCGGCCACCTGGCCTTCTAGGTCTGAAACGCGATCATCGAGTTGGCTGACCTGCCGCACGACGTCGGCAGCCTCCTGCGCCACATCCCGGACGACTTCTTGGGCCACCGCCGCGGCA
>DAMBCY010000223.1:0-6182 GCA_032056255.1 Cellulomonas sp.
GACACCCATTCAGGAAGAGCCACCCCGCACGGGGTGGCTCTTCCTGTTTCCCCGGGGAAATCCGGGTGAGTCCTGTTTCCCCGGAGCCATCCGGGTGAGCCGGGCCACGTGGTCGGCCGTGGGCTACTGCGGTGCTCGACGGTGGCGCGCGGACGGCAGGGCCGGCGGCTCGTCGTCCTGGAGGGCGAGGAGCTGCGCGGTCGCCGAGCCGAGGAGCGCGACCAGGCGAGCCGGATCCGGGAGCTCCGCGTCGCCGTTCTCCGTGCGCATCCAGCGGCCTCCGCCGAGCAGCCCCCGTTCGAACGACGGCGCGCGGTCGTGCAGCAGCACGACGGTCACCACCGGGCTCTCGACCCAGGACGCTGACACCGGCAGATCGACGCCGAGCAGCTCGGCGATCTCCCGGACGCGCTCAGGATCGCGCTCGTCCAGGAGCACGTCGTTCCGCCGGCGGTTCCGGGGGTCGTAGCCCGCTCCTGCGACCACCAGAGCGCGGTTCACCGGCACGTCAGGCCGGGACGAGGTACAGCACGCCCAGCGGGGGCACCTGGATCGTCGCGGAGAACGCCCGCCCGTGGTGCGGCTCGGGACGCGCCTGGACGGCACCCAGGTTGCCGACGCCGGAGCCGCCGTACTCGACGGCGTCGGTGTTGACGGCCTCGACCCACGTGCCGCCCGGGGGCAGCGCCAGCCGGTAGTCCCCGTGGGGGGTGCCGGCGAAGTTCACGACGACCGCGACCACCCCGCCGCGGTCGTCCCGGCGCAGGTAGGCCAGGACGTTCCGGTCGGCGTCGTTGGCGTCGATCCACTCGAAGCCCTGCGGGGAGTGGTCCAGGGCCCACAGGGCGGGGTGCGCGCGGTAGAACGCGTTGAGGTCCCGGACGCACGCCTGGACGCCGCGGTGCGCCTCGTGGTCGAGCAGGTACCAGTCGAGCGACCGCGACTCGGCCCACTCGGTGCCCTGGGCGAACTCGGTGCCCATGAAGAGCAGCTGCTTGCCGGGGTGCGACCACTGGTACCCGAGCAGGGCGCGGACGCCGGCGCGCTGCTGCCAGTCGTCCCCGGGCATCTTGCGCATGACGGAGCCCTTGCCGTGCACGACCTCGTCGTGGCTGATCGGCAGGACGAACTGCTCGGAGAAGGCGTACACGAGGGAGAACGTGGCCTCGTGGTGGTGGTACCGGCGGTTGATCGGCAGCTCCGCGAGGTAGCGGAGGGTGTCGTTCATCCAGCCCATGTTCCACTTGAGCCCGAAGCCGAGGCCGCCGCCGGAGGTCGGGGTCGTCACGCCCGGCCAGGCGGTCGACTCCTCGGCGATCATCATGACGCCGGGGGTGCGGCGGTAGGCCGTCGCGTTGGCCTCCTGGAGGAACGCGATCGCCTCGAGGTTCTCCCGGCCGCCGTGCTGGTTCGGGCGCCACTGCCCGGGCTCCCGGGAGTAGTCGAGGTAGAGCATGGACGCGACGGCGTCGACCCGCAGGCCGTCGACGTGGAACTCCTCGAGCCAGTAGGTGGCGTTCGCGACGAGGAAGTTGCGGACCTCGTTGCGCCCGAAGTTGAAGACGTAGGTGCCCCAGTCGAGCTGCTCGCCGCGCATGGGGTCCGGGTGCTCGTACAGCGGGGTGCCGTCGAACCGCGCGAGCGCCCACTCGTCCTTGGGGAAGTGGGCGGGCACCCAGTCGAGGATGACGCCGATGCCCGCGCGGTGCAGGGCGTCCACGAGGTACCGGAAGTCGTCGGGGTGCCCGAACCGGGAGGTGGGCGCGTAGTACGAGGAGACCTGGTACCCCCAGGACCCGCCGAACGGGTGCTCGGACACCGGCAGCAGCTCGACGTGGGTGAAGCCCATGTCCAGCACGTACTCGGTGAGCTGGGCGGCGAGGTCGCGGTACGACAGGCCCTGTCGCCACGAGCCGAGGTGCACCTCGTAGATGCTGATCGGACCCGAGTGCGGGTCCTGCGCGCTCCTGCGCTCGATCCACGCGTCGTCGTCCCACGCGAAACGGGAGTCGACCACGATCGAGGCGGTGGCGGGCGGCACCTCGGTGCCCTTCGCCAGCGGGTCGGCCTTCTGGTGCCAGACCCCGTCGGCACCGAGGACCTCGAACTTGTACCGGGCGCCCGCCCCGACCCCGGGCACGAAGATCTCCCACACGCCGGAGTCGCCGAGGGAGCGCATCGCGTGCGTGGAGCCCTGCCAGTGGTTGAGGTCGCCGATCACGCGGACGGCCCGCGCGTTGGGCGCCCAGACGGCGAACGCGGTGCCCTCGACGTCGCCGAGCGCGCCGGGGTAGCGGTGCAGGTTCGCGCCGAGGACGGTCCACAGCTGCTCGTGGCGGCCCTCGTGGATCAGGTGCCGGTCGAGCTCCTGCACGGTCGGCAGGTAGCGGTACGGGTCGTCGACGCGCGTGGTGCTGTCGCCGTAGGTGACGTCGAGCCGGTAGTCCACGACCTCGGTGTCCGGAAGCAGCGCGACCCAGATGCCGTCCTGCTCGTGGGTCGCCGGGGTGCTCCCGGTCGGCGTGACGACCACGACGGCGTCGGCGAGCGGGCGCAGGGTGCGCACGACGACGCCGCTGGGCGTCACGTGCGCGCCGAGGACCGCGTGCGGGTCGTGGTAGGTGCCGCTCGCCACGGCGTGCAGCGTGCCGGGGTCGACGGTGACGGGCGACTTCTCGGCCGGGCGATCCATGTCCCTACCCAACCACCACCGGGGCGTTCGCGCAGTCAGACGCGCACCGACGGGCCGGCGCCCGCCCACCACAGGTCGGCCAGCGCGCGGTGCCCGAGCGCCGTGGGGTGCACGCCGTCGTCCGCGAGGGCGGCCGCGCCGTGCTCCCGCACCAGGGCCGTGAGGTGCGCGGCCGCCGGGACGAGCACGGCGTCGTGCTCGGCGGCCAGGCGCCCGACGACGTCGACCCGGGCGCCGAGGTCCTCGTCCCACCAGCGTTCCTGACCGGGGCGGACCGGCAGCACGAACGGCTCGACGAGCACCAGGCGTCCGACGCCCGCGGCCCGAGCCCGGTCGAGCAGCGACCGGTAGGTGGCCTCGAACTCGTCGACCGGGGTGACCTCTCCGGCGTCGTAGCGGCGCCAGGTGTCGTTCACCCCGACCAGCACGGACAGGACGTCGGGCCGCTCGGCGACGACGTCGGCCTCCCATCGGGCCGCGAGATCGACCGCGCGGTCGCCGCCGACACCGCGGTTGCTGACCCGGCACCCGGCGAGCGGACCGGTGGCGAGCAGGCGGACGTAGCCGTCGCCGAGGCCGTCGGGGTCGGTGCGGCGTCCGCAGTCGGTCACGGAGTCGCCGATGAAGAGCACGTGGGAGGTCACGGCCGCAGTCTCGCACCCCCGCGGGCGGGCGCGGGCGCGGCCGCCCCTCCCGGCCCGGTGGTCACCCGACCAGGCGCTCCACGGCCCGCAGCGGGATCGGCAGCCAGGCCGGGCGGTTGCGCGCCTCGTACACGGCCTCGTACAGCGCCTTGTCCAGCTCGAGCACCCGCAGCAGGTGCGCGCGGGCGCCGGGGTCGAGGCCGGTGGTCTCCGCGGAGTAGCCGGCGAGGAACGCCGTCCGCGCGACCTCGGTCCACGCGTGCGGCGCACCCCCGACCGCCGCGGCGTAGTCGAACGACCGCAGCATCCCCGCGGCGTCCCGCAGCGCCAGGTCGGGGCGGGTGCGCCGGGCGACCGGCACCAGGGGCTCGCCCTCGAAGTCGAGGACGTACCAGGTGCCGTCGCCGCGCAGCACCTGGCCGAGGTGCAGGTCGCCGTGGACGCGCTGCCGGGGCGGGACCTCGGCGAGCAGCCGGGTGCGCTCGGCCAGGGCCTCGACGGCCGCCGCGTGCTGCTCGAGCTCGGGCACGGCCTCGAGCGCCCAGGTGAGCCGGGCGGCCAGCGCGTCGGCGACGGCGCCGGCGGAGCGGCCGTCGTGCCCGGGCACCGGGTCCTCCGGCCCGGGCGTCGGCAGCGCCGCGGCGAGCGCCCGGTGCATCTGCCCGACCACGTGCCCCAGCTCGTCGGCCAGCGCGCCGAACGACGCGCCGGACCGGGCCATGTCGCACGCGAGCTCGAACCCGTCGGTGGCGCCGGGCACGAACGCGCTCAGCACGCCGAGGTGCCCGCGTGAGGTCCCGTCGCCGTCGGGCCACTCCGCGCCCAGCCAGGCGAGCGGCCGCGGGACGTGCGACCAGCCGGCCGCGGCGAGCGCCCGCGGCACGTCGACGTCGGGGTTGGCCCCGTCCGACAGCCCGCGGAACACCTTTAGCATCGCGGTGCTGCCGTCCGGGCCCGCGCCGGGCAGGATCACGGAGGTGTTCGACTGCTCGCCGGGCAGCACCCTCGGGGCGCCCAGCGCGTGCGGCGCCGGGACGGGTCCGGCGTGCTCGGCCGCGGCGAGCCACGCCCGCTCGAACTCGGGGCGACCCGGCCCGTCGAGCACCACCGTGCCGTCGGGCAGCGTGCCGACCGGCTCGGCGTCGGCGGCCGGCGTCCCGGGAGGCAGCAGCACCACCGGCACCTGCAGCACCGCGCCGGCGCCGACGCCCTCCACCCGGAGCAGCAGCAGCCGCACCTCGGCGTCCCCGTCCGGGTCCCGCAGGGTCAGCCCGCCGATCGCACGGATCCGCGTCTCGGTGCCCTTGACGGGGAACCACCGTCGGCCGGGCAGCCACGGTCCGAGCAGCCCGGCCAGCGGGTCGTCGCGCGGCTCGTGGGTCGCCCGCAGGACCCCGGAGCCGGTCACGGCTCCGTCACCGCCAGCCAGTAGAAGTCCCGGGACCCGAGCGTGACCGACAGGGTCCCGTCCGCGCCGACCTGCGGGAACGCCGCCCCGCCGAACACGTCGCGCAGCCCCGCCCCCGCGAGCCCCGCGGGCAGCCGCAGCTCCGAGGCCCGGGCGGTGGACGCCAGGTTCGCGACCACCAGCAGCGTCTCGGAGGCCGTGCGGCGCAGGAACGCGAGCACCGCGTCGTTGTCGCCCGGCACCACGGTGAAGTCCCCGAGGCCGAGCGCGGGGTGCTGCCGGCGGACGGCGAGCATGCCACGCACCCAGTGCAGCAGCGACGTCGTCTGGGCGAGCTGGGCCTCGACGTTGACGTTGTTGTAGTGGTGCACGAGCGACTGGATCACCGGCAGGTAGAGCTTGCCCGGGTCGGCGGTCGAGAAGCCGGAGTTCCGGTCGGGGGTCCACTGCATCGGGGTGCGCACCGCGTCGCGGTCCGGCAGCCAGATGTTGTCGCCCATGCCGATCTCGTCGCCGTAGTAGAGGCACGGGCTGCCGGGCAGGGAGAGCAGCAGGGCGTGCGCGAGCTCGATCTCCTTGCGGGAGTCGTCCAGCAGCGGGGCCAGGCGGCGCCGGATGCCGATGTTGGCGCGCATCCGGGAGTCCGGGGCGTACCAGCCGTACATCGACGCGCGCTCCTCGGTCGACACCATCTCGAGGGTCAGCTCGTCGTGGTTGCGCAGGAAGGTGCTCCACTGCCCGCCGCTGGGGATCGCCGGGGTGTCGGCCAGGATGTCGACGATCGACGTGGCCCGCTGGTCGCGCAGGGAGAAGTAGATCCGCGGCATGACCGGGAAGTGGAAGCACATGTGGCACTCGGGTTCGGCCTCGGTGCCGAAGTAGTGCACGACGTCCTCGGGCCACTGGTTCGCCTCGGCGAGCATGATCCGGCCCGGGAACTCGCGGTCGATCATCGCCCGCAGGTCGCGCAGGAACACGTGCGTCTCGGGGAGGTTCTCGCAGTTCGTGCCGTCGCGCTCGTACAGGTACGGGACGGCGTCGAGCCGGAACCCGTCGACGCCGAGCCGCAGCCAGAACCGGGCGACGTCGTGCATCGCCTCGACCACCCGCGGGTTGTCGAAGTTCAGGTCGGGCTGGTGGCTGAAGAACCGGTGCCAGAAGTACTGCCGGCGCACCGGGTCGAACGTCCAGTTCGACGTCTCGGTGTCGACGAAGATGATCCGGGCGTCCTGGTAGCGCGTCGGGTCGTCGGACCAGACGTAGAAGTCGCCGTACGGCCCCCCGGGGTCCGACCGGGACGCCTGGAACCACGGGTGCTGGTCGGAGGAGTGGTTCATCACCAGGTCGACGACCACGCGCATCCCGCGCTCGTGCGCCGCGGCGACGAGGCGCGTGAAGTCCTCGACCGTGCCGTACTGCGGCGCGACGGCGGTGTAGT
>DAMBCY010000223.1:6192-6548 GCA_032056255.1 Cellulomonas sp.
CGAGACGTCGTACCCGCCGTCCCGCAGCGGGGACGGGTAGAACGGCGGCAGCCACAGGCAGTCGACGCCGAGCCACTGCAGGTAGTCCAGCCGGTCGGTGAGACCGCGCAGGTCGCCGCTGCCGGTGCCGTCCGAGTCGGAGAACGACCGGATCATCACCTCGTAGAACACGGCGGTGCGGTACCAGTCGGGGTCGGGACGCAGCCCGCCGCGCTCGGTGTCGGGCACCGCCGGCTGCTGCCGCGAGGGCAGGGCGGAGACGGCGATCTGCCCGGTCGGCGGGGCGCCGGGCACCGGCGAGCCCCCGCCCGCGGCGTGGACCGCGGGCGGCACCGGCGTCCCGCTCCCCGCGTGGC
>DAMBCY010000224.1:0-6538 GCA_032056255.1 Cellulomonas sp.
GTCCCCGGCCACCGACCGCTGCGCGGGCGGGGCACCGGCCAACCGGCTCCACGAGGGGTCCATCTCCTCCCGGCGCGCCAGCTCGGCGGCCAGCGCAGCCGTACGAGCCCGAGCCGCGGCCTCCAACCGGGCCGCTGCGGCAACCGCCTCGACCGCTACCGCCACCGGCACCGTCGACACGTCCACCGACGCCACCCACGCCGCCAACCCCGGACCCGGATCCGCCCCCGCCACGGCCGCGACCGCGGCAGCCACCTGCGCGGCGGACACGTCCCGGTCGGCCGCGTCGTCGGCAGGTCCAGGCGGGGCAGAACCGTCGGCGCACCCGAGCGAGACCGGTCCGAGCACGGCAAGCCCGGTGAGCGCAGACCCGGCTGAGGCAGACCCCGCCGAGGCGGAACAGGCGACGTCGGGCTCCTTCGCGGCACGTCCGTCCGTGGGGGGAGAGCCGACCGCGGACGCCGACGCGACGGCCCGGCCGACCGCAGACGCCGGCGCGACGGCCCCGCCGACCGCCAGGCCCGGCCAGCGCGACCACGCGACCAGCTGCCCGTGGTCGTCGAAGACCGGCAGGACCCCACCCCCGCCGACCGGCGCGAACCGACCCTCGAGGGTGTCGTCACCGACACCCTCGTTGGGGCGTTCATGCAGGTCAGATGGCATACGACTACCCTAGACGCCACCACCGACACCCGGCCCGGCCACCACCGACGCCCTGGGGACGACCCACCCGTGCGACACCTGTGGAGGACTCGGCGACCGCTCCTCGAGCCGAAGCCGCACAGGCGCGAACCGATTCCGCCGGGCCCGACCCCGGCCCACCTCGCGCCGCGCCCCACCGGCCGGCCCCTGCCCGCCACCGACCGGCCGACCCCTGCCGGCCGCACCGACCGGCCGATCCGGGCCGCACCGCACCCACTGGCCGACCCGGGCCGCACCACGCCCAGCGCCCGACCCTGGCCGCACCGCGGTCGAGCACGCGACTCCGACGTCAGGACGCGGCGCGCCAGCGGTCGAGCACCGCGGCGGCCCCGCCCTCGTCCACGGACCGCGCCGCGTGGCCCAGGCCCGCACGCAGCCGGTCGACGAGCACGCCGCCGTCCGCCCCGGTCCCGGGAAGGCTGCCGTCCGCGACCAGCGCCGCGGCGGCGTTGAGCAGCACGGTCTCGCGGGAGGCGACGCGCTCACCCGCGAGGACCGCCCGGGCGACCCCGGCGTTGAACTCGGCGTCCGCGCCGCGCAGGTCCTCGACCGTGAGACGGGCGAGACCGAGGTCGGCGACGGGGTCGAGCGCGTGCTCGGTGACGGTGCCGCCGGTGACGTGCCAGACGCGCGAGGTCCCGGTGGGCGCGAGCTCGTCGAGGCCGTCGTCACCACGGAACACCAGCGCCTCGGTGCCGCGCCGGGCGAGGACGCCGGCGACGAGGCCGGCCATCCGCTGGTCGGCCACGCCGATCGCGGCCGCGGCGGGCTGCGCGGGGTTGGTGAGCGGTCCGAGGAAGTTGAACACCGTGCCGATGCCGAGCTCGCGGCGCGCGACGGCGACGTGCCGCATCGCCGGGTGGAACGTGAGCGCGAAGCAGAACGTGATGCCGACCTCGGTGGCGAGCGCCGCGACGCGCTCGGGGGTCTGGTCGAGCCGGATGCCGAGGGCCTCGAGCACGTCGGCCGACCCCGACGAGGAGGATGCCGCGCGGTTGCCGTGCTTGACCACCTGCACGCCGGTGCCCGCCACGACCAGCGACGCCATGGTGGACACGTTGACCGTGTGCGCCCGGTCGCCGCCGGTGCCGACGATGTCGACGGCACGTCCGGGCACCTCGAAGCGCAGGGCGTGCGCGAGCATCGTGTCGGCGAGCGCCGTCAGCTCGGTGACCGTCTCGCCCTTGGCGCGCAACGCCACGAGGAACCCGGCGATCCGGGCGGGCGAGGCCTCGCCGGACATGATCTGGTCCATCGCCCAGGCGGTCTGCGCCTCGGTGAGGTCCTGCCGCCCGACGAGCGTCGTGAGCAGGTCGGACCAGGTCACGACCCCCGTCATGCCGCGGGGGTGCCGGAGAGCAGCCCGGCGACGGCCGCGTGCAGCTCGATCGGGTCGAGCGGCTGGGCGACGACCGCGTCGGCGTCGGACCAGGCGGCGAGCCACGCGTCCTGCGGGCGGCCGGTCAGCACGAGCACCGGCGGGCAGCCGAAGACCTCGTCCTTGACCTGGCGCGCGAGGGCCATGCCGCCGACCTTGGGGGTCTCGCCGTCGAAGACGAACAGGTCGTAGCCGCCCGCCTCGGCCTGCTCGAGCGCGGCGGCGGCGGTCGCGGTCTCGGTCCAGCGGATGTCGGGCGTCCCGCGGCCCAGGCGGCGGCCGACGCCGAGGCGCACCTGCTCGCGGGTGTTGACGTCGTCGCTGTAGAGCAGGATGCGCGGACCGGGCTGCGCGGCGACCTCGTCGGCAGCGGCGGTGGTGTCGGCGGTGAGGCGGTCAGCGGCCATGGTGGTCCTTCGCTCGTGCGGGAGGGACGTGTCGCGCGTCCCAGCGTGCATCTTGGCACGCCTTCCCCCTCCGGATCCCCTTCGCGACGCCGCCGCGGAGGCGGCACCGCCCCGGCACCGGCCCGCCGCGCGTCCGGCGCAGGCCAGGATCGGGTCGTGCGCGGGTCAGGAGCAGGTCAGAAGCACGGGTGAGGAGGTGACGTTGTGACAGAAACCTCCGCGACTCCCTAGGACTTGAGACCCATGCGCGGCCGTTTTCGGCCATACTGACGTGCGTGACGACCGCAACGGCTGCCCCCACGTCCGCTCCCCACGTGAGCGTCAACCGACCGAACCCCGTGTCGGTCGGGACGATCGTGTGGCTGGCGTCCGAGCTGATGTTCTTCGCGGGCCTGTTCGCCATGTACTTCACGCTCCGGTCGACGGTGCCGGACGAGTGGGCGGCGCAGACCGGGAAGCTCAACGTCACGTTCGCGGCGATCAACACCACGGTGCTGCTGCTGTCCTCGGTCACGTGCCAGATGGGCGTGTGGGCGGCCGAGCGGTTCCAGCCGGTGCGGTCCGGCAGCGTGCTGAACGTCCGCGGCTGGGGCATGAACGAGTGGATGACGCTGACCTACGTCATGGGGGCGTTCTTCATCGGCGGCCAGATCTTCGAGTACGCCGAGCTCGTGCACGAGGGCCTCACCATCTCGTCCAGCCCCTACGGCTCGGTGTTCTACCTGACGACCGGCTTCCACGGCCTGCACGTGGTCGGCGGCCTGCTCGCGTTCCTGTTCCTGCTCGGCCGGTCGTTCACCGCAGGCCGGTTCGGTCACCACGAGGCGACCACCGCCATCGTCACCTCCTACTACTGGCACTTCGTCGACGTCGTCTGGATCGCGCTGTTCGCGACCATCTACCTCATCAAGTGACCCCCGCCCCCCACGCCCCCCGCACGCCCGAGACGAGGATCCATCCGTGAAGGCACTCGCCGCCCGCAGGCACCACCGGTTCGCCCCGGTGGTGCTGCTCCTGCTGGCGCTGCTGCTGACCGGAGCGGTGTACGCGATCGCCCAGCCCGCCAGCGCCGACGCGGCGCAGGCTGCGGCGAGCGAGAGCGACATCGCCGCCGGCCAGAAGCTGTTCCAGGCCAACTGCGCCACCTGCCACGGCCCGACCGCCGAGGGCCGCGAGGCCGTGGACGGCGGCGCCGGGGGCCCCTCCCTCATCGGCGTGGGCGCCGCCGCGGTCGACTTCCAGGTCGGCACCGGCCGCATGCCCGCCCAGATGAACGGCGCGCAGATCCAGGCGAAGCCGGCGCAGTTCGACGACGAGCAGATCAGCCAGCTCGCGGCGTACGTCGCCTCGCTGGGTGCCGGCCCGGCGATCCCGACGGAGGAGCAGGTCGACCCGTCCCTCGGCGACGCGGCCAACGGCATGGCCCTGTTCCGCACCAACTGCGCGATGTGCCACAACGCCGTCGGCGCGGGCGGCGCCCTGTCGCAGGGCAAGTGGGCGCCCGCGCTCGACGAGACCACGCCGACGCACATCTACGAGGCCATGCTCACCGGACCGCAGTCGATGCCGGTGTTCAACGACGCCAACATCACCCCGGACGAGAAGCGCGACATCATCGCCTACCTCGACGACCAGCGGGAGGGGTCGCCCGGCGGCCTCACCCTCGGTTCGCTCGGCCCCGTCAGCGAGGGCCTGTGGGCCTGGGTACTCGGGATCGGCCTGCTGATCGGCGCCGCCGTCTGGATCGGAGCGAAGTCCTCGTGAGCGCACCCCACGACCCCTCGACCGAGGTCACGACGACCACCGGGGCGGACCACCAGCTGCCCGAGCGGTTCGACGACCCCGGCATGCACGAGCACCACGAGCGCCGCGGCGACACGGACCCGACGGCGAACAAGCGCGCGGAGCGCCAGGTCGTCGTCCTGTTCACGATCTCGGTCCTCGGCACGATCGGCGCGATCGTCGCCTACGCCCTGTTCCCGCCGGGCGAGACCGTCGGCAGCATGCGCACGTCGAACCTGCTGCTCGGCCTCGGCCTGTTCCTCGGCCTGGCCGGCATCGGCATCGCGGCGGTGCACTGGGCCAAGGCCCTGATGAACGACCGCGAGCAGCGCGAGGACCGGCACGCGATCCGCTCGTCCGACGAGGCCCGCGTCGGTGCCGTCGAGGCGCTGCGCGCCGGTGCGAAGGACTCCGCGATCGGCCGCCGCGGCGTGCTCAAGGGCGCGCTGGTGACCTCGCTGGCCCTGTTCCCGCTGTCCATCGCCGTGCCCCTGGTCGGCAACCTCGGCGGCGACTGGAACGTCTCGCGCTCCAAGCACACGCTCTGGAAGCGCGGCACCCGCCTGGCCGTGGACCCGAGCGGCCGCCCGATCAAGGCGTCCGACGTGACGATCGGCTCGGTGTTCCACGTCATCCCCGAGAACCTCGACGAGACCGAGCACCCGCTCAACGAGAAGGCCAAGGCCGTGGTCCTCCTGGTCCGCATGGACCCGCGCGACCTGAGGTCCGAGCAGGGCGAGGGCTGGTCGTACGACGGCATCGTCGCGTTCTCGAAGATCTGCACCCACGTCGGGTGCCCCGTCGCCCTGTACGAGCAGCAGACGCACCACATCCTGTGCCCCTGCCACCAGTCGACGTTCGACGCCGCGGACAGCGCGAAGGTCGTCTTCGGCCCCGCGCACCGCCCGCTGCCCCAGCTGCCGATCACGGTCGACGACGAGGGCTACCTCGTCGCGCAGGACGGCTTCAGCGAACCGATCGGCCCGTCCTTCTGGGAGCGCCTGACATGAGCACCGTCGAGTCCCCCACCCGCACCCCGGCGGCGTCGCCGCCGACGGCCGGCACCCGTGCGGCGGCCGGGGCCGCGGACTTCCTCGACCAGCGCACCGGCATCGGCGTCGCCGTCAAGGAGTTCGCCCGCAAGATCTTCCCCGACCACTGGTCGTTCCTGCTCGGGGAGATCGCGCTCTACTCCTTCGTGGTGCTGCTGATCTCGGGCACGTTCCTCACGATGTTCTTCGTGCCCTCGATGACCGAGGTGCACTACGAGGGCCCGTGGGCCGCGATGGACGGCGTGGAGATGTCCGAGGCGTTCGCCTCGACGCTGCGCCTGTCGTTCGAGGTCCGCGGCGGCCTGCTCATGCGGCAGATCCACCACTGGGCCGCGCTGATCTTCATGGCGTCGATCGTCACGCACATGATGCGCGTGTTCTTCACCGGGGCGTTCCGCAAGCCGCGCGAGCTCAACTGGCTCGTCGGCTTCACGCTGATGATCCTCGGCCTGCTCGCCGGGTTCTCCGGCTACTCGCTCCCCGACGACGTGCTGTCCGGCAACGGCCTGCGCATCGCCGACGGCGTGGCCCGCGCGATCCCGATCCTGGGCTCCTACATCTCGTTCGCGCTGTTCGGCGGCGAGTTCCCGGGCACCGACCTGATCCCGCGGCTGTTCACGGTGCACATCCTGCTGATCCCGGCGCTGATCCTCGCCCTGATCGGCCTGCACCTGCTGATGGTCGTGCTGCACAAGCACACCCAGTACCCCGGGTCGGGCCGGTCCGACAAGAACGTCGTCGGCTACCCGCTGTTCCCCGTGTACGTGGCCAAGGCCGGCGGCTTCTTCTTCATCGTGTTCGCCGTCATCGCCCTGATGGCCGCCACGATGACGATCAACCCGGTGTGGAACTACGGCCCGTTCGACCCGGGCGTCGTGTCCGCCGGCGCGCAGCCGGACTGGTACATGCTCTTCCTCGAGGGCGGCCTGCGCCTGATGCCGGGCTGGGAGTTCGTCATCGGGCAGTACACGGTCTCGATGAACATCCTCGTCCCCGGCGTGGTGATCCCCGGCCTGCTGTTCACGACGCTCGCGCTGTGGCCGTTCGTCGAGGCGTTCGCGACCGGCGACGACCGCGAGCACCACGTGCTGGACCGCCCGCGCAACGCCCCGTTCCGCACCGCGTTCGGCGTCTCGTTCCTCACGGCGTTCTTCATCCTGATCCTCGCCGGGTCGAACGACCTCATCGCGACGCACTTCCACCTGTCGATCAACGAC
>DAMBCY010000225.1:0-6523 GCA_032056255.1 Cellulomonas sp.
ACGAGAACTTCCGTCCGGGGCCGCGCCGCGGGCGCGTCAGGCGTCCAGCGACGTCATCACGTGCTTGATCCGCGTGTAGTCGTCGAAGCCGTACGACGACAGGTCCTTGCCGTAGCCGGACTGCTTGAACCCGCCGTGCGGCATCTCGGACACGAACGGGATGTGGGTGTTGATCCACACGACCCCGAAGTCGAGGTCGCGGGACATCCGCATGGCGCGGGCGTGGTCGGTCGTCCAGACCGAGGACGACAGTCCGTACCGCACGCCGTTCGCGAGCGCGACGGCCTCGGTCTCGTCCGCGAAGGTCTGCACGGTGATGACGGGGCCGAAGATCTCGTCCTGCACGGCCTCGTCGTCCTGGCGCAGCCCGTCCACGACGGTGGCCTCGTGGAAGTAGCCGCGCGTCCCCTGCCGGTGCCCGCCGACGACGATCTCGGCGTGGTCGGGGAGCCGGTCCAGGAAGCCGGTGACGCGCGCCAGCTGGGCCGCGTTGTTCACCGGGCCGAACGACACCTCCGGGTCGTCCGGCATCCCGGTGCGGTGGGTGCGGGCGGCGGCGGCCAGGGCGGCGAGGAGCTCGTCGTGCGCCGACGCCTGGACGAGCACCCGGGTGGCGGCCGTGCAGTCCTGCCCCGCGTTGAAGAACCCGGCGCCGGCGATGCCCTCGGCCGCGGCCGCGAGATCCGCGTCGGCGAACACCACGACCGGCGCCTTGCCGCCGAGCTCCAGGTGCACCCGCTTGACGTCGCGGGCGGCGGACCCGGCGACCTCGGTCCCCGCCCGGACGGAGCCGGTGATCGACACCATGTCGGGCCGCGGGTGCTCGACCAGCGCCCGCCCGGTGCCCCGGTCGCCGCACACGACGTTCAGCACGCCCGGCGGCAGGAACTCCCCGGCGATCTCCGCGAGCAGCAGCGTCGACGCCGGGGTGGTGTCGGAGGGCTTCAGCACCACGGTGTTGCCGGCCGCGAGCGCGGGCGCGATCTTCCAGACCGCCATCATCAGGGGGTAGTTCCACGGCGTGACCTGCCCGATGACGCCGACGGGCTCGCGACGGACGAAGGAGGTGTGCCCCGCCAGGTACTCCCCCGCGGACAGCCCCTCGAGCACGCGCGCGGCGCCGGCGAAGAACCGCAGGTGGTCCGCCGACGGCGGCACCTCCTCGGTCGCGGTGAGGTGCAGCGGCTTGCCGGTGTCCCGCGACTCGACCGCGACGAGCTCGTCGGCGCGGGCGTCGACCGCGTCGGCGATCCGCAGCAGCGCGCGCTGGCGCTCCTGCGGGGTGGTGCGGCGCCAGCCCTCGGACGCCCGGGCGGCGGCACCGACGGCGGCGTCGACGTCGGCGGCGCCGGAGACGGGGGCGGTGGCGTAGGCCTCACCCGTGGTGGGGTCGAGGATGTCGGAGGTCCGGCCGTCGGCGGCGTCGACGGGCGTGCCGGCCACGAGGTTGCGCAAGACGAGCGGGTCGGTGCTCACGGTGCTCCCGGGGGTCGCAGGTGGCTGCGACGCTAACCGCGAGACGGGGCCGCGAAACAGACCCGATCTGCGAAATCCCTGTTAACAGTGTGTTTCGACACACGAATCCGCAGTGATCTGGGCTCCGAGGTGCGGAATCCATCGCCGCCCTCTTGCGCTCGGCCCGGCGACGGGCGACGATCGTCGGCGTGACACCCCGACCCGCCGAACCCGCCGCCGGCCCCGCCGCGCCGGCACCCGCGCTCGACCACCTGTCCAAGGCGATCATCGAGCAGCTGCAGGAGGACGGCCGGCGCGCGTACGCGACGATCGGCAAGGCCGTCGGCCTGTCCGAGGCGGCGGTGCGCCAGCGGGTGCAGCGGCTCCTGGACGCGGGCGTGATGCAGATCGTCGCCGTCACCGACCCCGTGCACGTCGGCTTCGCCCGGCAGGCCATGATCGGCATCAGGGCGTCCGGCGACCTCGAGGCGCTGGCCGACGCGCTGGCCGAGCTGCCCGAGGTCGACTACGTCGTCATCACCGCCGGCGGGTTCGACGTCCTGGTCGAGGTCGTCTGCACCGGCGACGACCACCTGCTGGCCGTGCTCAACGACCGCATCCGCACGCTGCCCGGCGTGCACGCCACCGAGACCTTCGTCTACCTCAAGCTCCGCAAGCAGCAGTACGACTGGGGAACCCGATGACCGAGACGCCGACCACCGTCACCCCCCGCGGCACCGCCCGGGACGCCGCCGCCCGCGACCACCTGTGGGGCCACTTCACCCGGCAGAGCGCCTGGGCCGAGCACGTGCCCACGATCGTGCGCGGGGAGGGCCACCACATCTGGGACGACCGGGGCAAGCGGTACATCGACGGCCTCGCGGGGCTGTTCGTCGTCCAGGCGGGCCACGGCCGCGTCGAGCTCGCCGAGCGCGCCCGGCAGCAGGCCGAGCAGCTGGCGTTCTTCCCGCTGTGGTCCTACGCGCACCCGCAGGCCATCGACCTCGCCGAGCGGCTGGCCGAGCACGCCCCGGGCGACCTGAACCGGGTCTTCTTCACCACCGGCGGCGGCGAGGCCGTCGAGACCGCGTGGAAGCTCGCCAAGCAGTTCTGGAAGCTGCAGGGCCGGCCCGGCAAGCACAAGGTGATCTCCCGGGCGATCGCCTACCACGGCACCACGCAGGGTGCGCTGTCCATCACCGGCATCCCGGCGCTCAAGGCGCCGTTCGAGCCCCTCGTGCCCTCGACGCAGCGGGTGCCGAACACCAACATCTACCGGGCCGCCGAGGGCCTGCGCGACGACCCGGAGGCGTTCGGCCGCTGGGCCGCCGACCGGATCGCCGAGGCCATCGAGTTCGAGGGGCCGGAGACGGTCGCCGCGGTGTTCCTCGAGCCGGTGCAGAACGCCGGCGGCTGCTTCCCGCCGCCGCCCGGGTACTTCCAGCGGGTCCGGGAGATCTGCGACCGGTACGACGTGCTGCTGGTCTCCGACGAGGTGATCTGCGCGTTCGGGCGGATCGGGTCGGTGTTCGCCTGCGACGACTTCGGCTACGTGCCGGACATGATCACCTGCGCCAAGGGCATGACCTCCGGGTACTCGCCGATCGGCGCGACGATCGTCTCCGACCGGGTCTACGAGCCGTTCCGCACCGGCGACGCGACCTTCTACCACGGGTACACGTTCGGCGGGCACCCGGTGTCGGCCGCCGTGGCGATGGCGAACCTCGATCTCTTCGAGCGCGAGGGCCTGGCGCAGCGGGTGCACGAGAACGCCCCGCTGTTCCGTGCCGAGCTGGAGGGGCTGCTGGACCTGCCGATCGTCGGCGACGTGCGCGGGGCCGGCTACTTCTACGGCATCGAGCTCGTCAAGGACAAGGGCACCCGGGAGACCTTCGACGAGGCCGAGTCCGAGCACCTGCTGCGCGACCACCTGTCCCCGGCGCTGTTCGAGGCGGGGCTGTACTGCCGCGCCGACGACCGCGGGGACCCCGTGATCCAGCTCTCGCCGCCGCTCACCTGCGGGCCGGCGGAGTTCGCGGAGATCGGGGCGATCCTGCGGGGCGTGCTGAGCGAGGCGTGGACGCGGCTGTGAGCACCGAGGGGCCGGGGACGCTCCCGGGCGGCGGCGAGGGCGCAGCCGTCGCCTGGACCGCCGGGCGCGACCTCGCCGGGCTGTCGCTGTGGTTCGACCAGGTCGCCGCCGACGCGCCCGTGGTCGCGCGCGAGCCGCTGGACGGCGACACCACGGCCGACGTCGTGGTCGTCGGCGCGGGGCTCACCGGGCTGTGGACCGCGTACTACCTCCTGGAGGCCGACCCCGCGCTCGACGTGCTGGTCGTCGAGCAGGCCGTCGCGGGCTTCGGCGCGAGCGGCCGCAACGGCGGCTGGTGCTCCGCGCTCTTCCCGACCTCCGCGGCCGGGCTCGCGCGCCGGCACGGGGAGGACGCGGCCCGGTCGATGCGCGCCGCCATGCGGGACACCGTCGTCGAGGTCGGCGGGGTCGCCGCCGTCGAGGAGATCGACTGCGACTTCGCCTACGGCGGCACCGTGACGCTCGCGCGCACCCCCGCGCAGCTCGCCCGGCTGGAGGCCGAGGCCGCCGAGGCCGCGCACTGGGACGACGAGCTCGACCTGCTCACCGCCGCCGAGGTCGCCGAGCACGTGCGCGCCCAGGGCGTGCTCGGCGGCACCTGGACCCCCGACTGCGCGCGCATCCAGCCCGCCCGGCTCGTGCGCGGCCTCGCCGACGTCGTCGAGGCGCGCGGCGTGCGGATCGCCGAGCAGACCCGCGCCCTGCGGATCTCCCCGCGCGCCGTCGTGACCGACCAGGGCACCGTCCGCGCCCGGCACGTCGTGCGCGCCACCGAGGCGTGGACCGCCACGCTGCCGGGCAGCCGGCGCGACGTCGCGCCCGTGTACTCGCTGATGATCGCGACCGAGCCGCTGCCCGCCGACGTGTGGGGCACGATCGGCCTCGACCGCGGCCAGACGTTCACGGACGGCCGGCACCTGGTCGTCTACGGGCAGCGCACCGCAGACGACCGGCTGGCGTTCGGCGGCCGCGGCGCCCCCTACCACCGGGGCTCCACCGTCGAGCCGGCGTTCGACCAGGACCCGCGGGTCGCCCGCGCCCTGCGCACGGCGCTCGTGGACCTGTTCCCCGCCGTCGCCGGCGCGCGCGTCACGCACGCCTGGGGCGGCCCGCTCGGCGTCCCCCGCGACTGGCACGCCTCCGTCGGCCTGGACCCGGACGGTACCGCCTGGGCCGGCGGCTACGTCGGCGACGGGGTCGGCACCGCGAACCTCGCCGGGCGCACCCTCGCCGACCTGATCACCGGCACGGACTCCGCGCTCACGCGGCTCCCCTGGGTCGGGCACCGCTCACCCCGCTGGGAGCCGGAGCCCCTGCGCTGGGCCGGCATCACGGCGGGCCTGCGCGGCGCGGCCCTCGCGGACGCCGAGGAGCGCGTGACGCGCCGCCCGAGCCGCGTGGCCCGGGCCCTGGGCCCGCTCCTGGGGCACTGACCCCGCGCTGCGCGCGCGTCCGCACGTGTCCGCCGACGCCTGGTCAGGTCTCGCTGCACCCGCGGGTCGATGCTGTCCACCCGGTCCGCGAACCGTGCGACGATCTCGGCGCGCTGCGCGGCGTCCACCCCGTACGCGAGGTGCTGCCGCTCGTCGTACCGGCCGGCGACGGGGAACCGCGCGGCGAGCATCGCGCGGTCCAGCGGCTCGACCTCGCGCGTGTCATCGAGACCCAGGACCTCGTTCCCGGCTGGAACAACCGGACCGGACCGGACCGCGACCTCCATGTCGATGTCGATGAAGTCGCGTTCCTCGCCCCGGGAGCACAGCGCCGTCAGCTTGCCCGCCACGGCGTCCTGGGCGTCGAGGACGAGGCCGACACCGAGCCTCCCCTGCTCGTGCTCGCAGTGGTCCAGCCTGAGCTGGACGCTGCTGGACTCGCCTGTCCGCGGTTCGCCCACCATCACGTCGAGGAACATCAGCCCCTGGAGGGTGACCGCGAGCTCCAGACCCTCGTCGCGGTCTGCGTCCACCAGAGCCCAGACGGCCCCGGCGAACTCGTCCGCGCCGGTCCGGTTCGTGAAGAGGTCGACGTCCTGCGACAGCCGATCCCCCATGCCGTTCGCCCGAGACCGCGTAGCCGCCCGCCAGGACGACGCCGTACGGCTCGATCGCCGCGAGCCCGACTCGCGCCAGACGTTCGTGGAACGGCAGCATCGGCCAGAGGCTCAGCGTCCGCACACCGAGCCCGCGCAACCCCGGGGAACCGGTGGACCCACGGCTCGCGGCACCGTGCCGGCCTGGTTCGCGTTCATCGTCACCTCCTCCGACGCACCACCCGAGGGCGTCGCGGCCTCGACGCGGCGGATGGGTCAGGTCGTGCGGGAGCGGCGGCGGAGCAGGGCGCCCAGGCCCAGGGTCGGCGAGGCCAGGAGGAGCAGGCCGCCGACCGACGCGCCCGTGACGGCCAGGGCCGTGCCGCCCGGGGACGCGGCCTGCGTCGGCGGGTCGGTCGTGCCCGGGTCGGTCGTGCCCGGGTCCGTCGGGTCGGCCGGGTCCACGGGGTCCGTGGGATCGACCGGGTCAGCGGGGTCCGCGGGGTCGACGGGCTCCACCGGGCCCGCCGCCACGACCACCCGCACCTGCACGTCTGCCAGCGCGGCCGGCAGCTCCTCATCGGCGGTCGTGTTCAGCACCGGCAGCCCGTCCACGTCCCAGTGCACGGTCGCCGCGCGGGCGTGCCGGCGCGGGTCGAACAGACCCGCGTCGGTGGCCTCGCCGGGGTCGGAGGCGTCCCCGACGGTGCGGGAGTGGAACACGACGACCGGGTTGCCGTACGCGTCCGCCGTGAACGAGTTGTGCCCGGGGCCGACCTGGCCGGGGACGTCGTCCGTGGTGAGCAGCGGGTACGGGTTCTTGGTCCACGCGGTCGCGTCCATCGGGTCCGCACCGACGGGCAGCCAGAGCATGCCGACGCAGTACTTGTCGTCCACCGTGGCGGCCGAGTACGCCAGGATGATCTTCCCGTCGTGCTCGATGACCG
>DAMBCY010000226.1:0-6508 GCA_032056255.1 Cellulomonas sp.
TAGGGAGGGGGCGCGCGGACCACCGGCAGACGGCGTGCAGCCTCGGCCCCGATCCTGTGCGGGACCCGTGAAGGCCGGATTGCCGGCGCGGGGTGAGCCCCCGCGCCGGCGACGCCGTGCTCCGGTCAGAGGTGCAGCGGGGTGATCTCCTCGTAGTCCTGCACGGTCCCGCCCCGCAGGCAGACCTCGATGATCTCCCGGCCCAGCGGGTCGAGGCCCGGGGTGAGGAACTGCCGCAGCTCGTCCGCGAAGAACTCCTGCAGGATGCGGGCCCCGGTGTCGTACGCCTCGACGCCGACCTGGGACTGGTCCTCGGGCTGCAGCAGGGTCGGGCGGATCTGCTGGCCGTCCAGCTTGATCTCGACCGGCCGGTACCCGAACAGCGCGCACCGGGCCGGCGCCAGCTGGTCGCGCTGGAACCGGCCGCCGGAGCGGCGCGCGAGGTACTCGCGGGTGAGCCACTCGGCGGCGAACCCGACCTGGTACGCGCCGATGTGCTGGTTGGGCGTGAGCACGTAGCGGGTCTGGTCGCAGGCCATGATCTGGTCGAGCAGCAGGTTGGCCGCGCCGACCTTGGTGCCGGTGGAGAACGGCCAGTACGACCCGACGCCCTCGGCGACCAGGCCGTGGTGCTCGAGCTTCCTCAGCGCCTCCGGGGACTCGCCGATCGAGGGGTTCTTGTCCCCGCGCGGGGCGATCAGCCGCCAGATCCACGCCAGCGACGGCGGGACCACGTGCATCATCCCCATGATCCCGTAGGTCGGGCGGTCCCGGGTGCACAGCGGCATCCGCACGCCGAACGTGCGGACGTCCACCTCCTGCGGCTCGTCCACCACGTCCGGCAGGGACGAGCGGGGGATGACGACGCGGGGGTTCGGGCAGCGCTTGCCCGTGGAGTCGAGGGTGTGCTCCCACGGCAGCGCGGTCGCGTCGGGCACGCCGTCGATGGACAGGAACACCAGCGGCTGCTCCGGGTGGATCACCGCGCGCTCGAAGGTCGGGTCCTGACCGTAGGAGGTCATGTTGTCCACCCGGACGAACCACCCCGCCTCGGCGTCGGCGACCACGAGGCGGCCGTTGCCGCTCTGCAGCGTCGAGTGGCACAGGGTCATGTCGTCGGTCACCGGCGCCAGCGCGGAGGTCTCCCCGAGGGTGATGTAGTACGGCGAGTCGCGCACCACGTTGTGGCCGACCAGGATGCGGCCGTCGTGCTCGCGCCGGATCTCCTGGCACATCTCGGACTTGCCGCCGCCCGACGCGCCCTCGTGCATGATCACGGTGACGTTCTCGTACGGCGTCGTGACCCGGACCGACGAGGCGTGCGCGGTGATCCACCCCTCGTGCTCGCCGATGTCCAGCAGCGCCGAGAACACGCCCTTCTTCGCGCTCGGGCCGGGGTAGAGGTTGTACGCCCACACCTCGTGCAGCGACTCCGAGCGGTTGTGCACCACCACCTGCCGGCCGCCGAAGTGGGTGTGCCGGAACGGTGGCGCGACGTAGAGGATCGACCAGGGGCTGTGCTCGCCGAGCTCGTCGAACGTCACCCAGCCCTGCAGGTCCACCAGCGTGAGCGCGAAGAACGCGGCGTTGGCGGGGCAGATCGCCAGCGACGGGTAGCCGAAGGACGGGCCGCCGGCCTTGAACGGCACCACGACGAGGTCCTGGCCGGACAGCCAGTCCAGGGTCTCGGTCCGGGTCGGGTCGAACTCCGCGCCGAACACGTCGCGGTACCGCGGCTTGTCGGTGGGCAGGTCGTCCGCGATCCGCATGCAGTCCGGGTCGCGCCGCCGCATGTAGTCCTCGGGGTAGTTCACCGCGATGCCGTTGCGGCACCGGGCGATGTCCGCCTCGCGGTAGGGGGAGCCGTCGACGTCGTACTCCACGGCGAACGTCGGTCCGCCGTCCGGCCCGAGGGCCAGCCGGTACAGCTCGTCCCGGGAGGCCGGGACGATGAGGTTCTCGCACGCGTCCAGGCAGGCGCGGACCTCCGGCGGGAGGGTGACGTCGGCCAGCTGCTGCCGGGGGTCGGCGATCGTGTCCAGGCTCATGCGCATCTCCCGGTCGAGGTGTCCGTGGGGACGTCCGGACGTCCTTGAGCAGCGGGCTTGCCCGGGGCACAAGACGGAACGGACGCAGACTTGACCGGGAGATTACGGTGGCGGCGGAGAGCGGTCGTGGGACCTTCGGGCCGGGCCGCGGCCCCGGGCCGTCGCCGCGGCCCCGGGCCGTCGCCGCGGGGCCGGGCGGCGCACGGACGGGATGCCGGTCGGCGCACGGGGCGGCACGCCGGTCGGCGGGCAGGTCGGTGGGCGGGTCAGCGCAGCAGGCGGGACATCCGGCGGTCCGCGAGCGGCGTGCCGCCGGTCTGGCAGGTGGGGCAGTACTGGAGCGAGGAGTCCGCGAACGAGACCTCGTGCACGGTGTCCCCGCACGGGACCCCGTCCCACCCGGGGCAGGGCTCGCCGGTGCGGCCGTGCACCCGCATCCCGCGGCGCTTCGCGTCCTTGAGCTCCGCGGCGGGCCGGCCGGAGGCCGCCGCGACCGCCTCCCGCAGCACGTCGACGGTCGCGGCGTGCAGCCGCGCCACGTGCTCCTCGTCGAAGGACCGGGTCAGCGCGAACGGGCTGGTGCGCGCGACCAGCAGGATCTCGTCGGAGTAGGCGTTGCCGATCCCGGCGATCGTGCCCTGGTCGCGCAGCAGGCTCTTGACCTGCTGGTTGCGGGCCGCCATCAGCTCGCCCAGCCGCTCGGGCGTGAACTCCGGGGACAGCGGCTCGACGCCGAGGGTCGCGACCGGTGGCACGTCGGCCGGGTCGGCGACCACGTGCACCGCCAGCCGCTTGCGCGTCCCGGCCTCGGTCAGGTCGAAGCCCGCCCCGTCGTCGAGCCGGACGCGCAGCGCGAGCGGCGACTTGCCCGGGCGGACGGGGGTGGGGGAGAGCGACTCCGACCAGCGCAGCCAGCCCGCGCGGGCGAGGTGGAGGACGAGGTGCAGCGGGTCGTCGCCGTCCCGGGGGCGCACCCCGAGGTCCAGCCACTTGCCGTGCCGGTCGGCCGACACGACGGTCCCGCCGGCGAGGTCCTGGGGCGCGGGCCGGAACGTCTTCAGCGCGCTGATCGCCCCGACCTCGACCCCCGTGACGGTGCGTCCCACGGTGCGTGCGCGCAGGAACACGACCAGCGACTCGACCTCGGGCAGCTCCGGCATGACCCCATGGTGGCGCAGACGTCCGACACCCGGCACGCCCACTAGGCTTCCTCCCATGCTGCTGCGCCTGTCCACCCTGTTCGTCCGCACCCTGCGCGAGGACCCGGCCGACGCGGAGGTGGCCAGCCACAAGCTGCTCGTCCGCGCCGGCTACATCCGCCGCGCCGCCCCCGGCATCTACACCTGGCTGCCGCTGGGCCTGAAGGTGCTCGCCAAGGTCGAGCGGGTCGTGCGGGAGGAGATGGAGGCCGCGGGCGCCCAGGAGGTGCACTTCCCGGCGCTGCTGCCGCGCCAGCCCTACGAGGCCACCGGCCGCTGGACGGAGTACGGGCCGAACCTGTTCCGGCTGCAGGACCGCCGCGAGAACGACTACCTGCTCGCGCCGACGCACGAGGAGATGTTCACGCTCCTGGTCAAGGACCTGTACTCCTCGTACAAGGACCTGCCGCTGACCCTGTTCCAGATCCAGACCAAGTACCGCGACGAGGCCCGTCCGCGCGCCGGCCTGATCCGCGGGCGCGAGTTCGTCATGAAGGACGCGTACTCGTTCGACCTCGACGACGCCGGGCTCGAGGCGTCCTACGCGGCGCAGCGAGCGGCGTACCAGCGCATCTTCGAGCGGCTCGGCCTCGAGTACGTCATCGTCGCGGCCACCTCCGGCGCCATGGGCGGGTCGCGGTCGGAGGAGTTCCTCAACCCGACCGCGATCGGCGAGGACACGTTCGTGCGCTCGCCCGGCGGCTACGCGGCCAACGTCGAGGCCGTCACCACGGTCGTCCCCCCCGCGATCCCGTTCGACGACGCCCCCGCGGCGCACGTCGAGGACACCCCCGGCACCCCGACCATCGAGTCGCTGGTCGCCGTCGCGAACGAGCGGTTCGCCCGCCCGGACCGCGCCTGGACCGCCGGCGACACGCTGAAGAACGTCGTGCTGGCCCTCGTGCAGCCCACGGGTGAGCGCGAGCTGCTCGTCGTCGGGCTGCCCGGTGACCGCGAGGTCGACCTCAAGCGGCTGGAGGCGTCCGTCGCCCCCGCCGAGGTGGAGACGGCCGTCGAGGCCGACTTCGCCGCGCACCCCGAGCTGGTGAAGGGCTACATCGGCCCGCTCGCGCTGGGGCCGAACGTCGACGGCCGCGCGGTCGGGGACGAGGGCCGCACGGCCGTGCGGTTCCTGCTCGACCCCCGCGTGGTCCCGGGCACCCGCTGGATCACGGGTGCGAACGTGCCCGGCAAGCACGTGTTCGACCTGGTGGCCGGGCGCGACTTCACCGCCGACGGCACCGTCGAGGCCGCCGAGGTGCGCGCCGGCGACGAGGCGCCCGACGGCTCCGGCCCGCTGGAGCTCGCGCGCGGCATCGAGATCGGCCACATCTTCCAGCTCGGCCGCAAGTACGCCCAGGCGCTCGGCCTGACGGTGCTCGACCAGAACGGCAAGACCCAGGTCGTCACCATGGGCTCCTACGGCGTCGGCGTCACCCGCGTGCTCGCGGCGCTCGCCGAGGCGAACCACGACGACAGGGGTCTGGCGTGGCCCGCCGGCGTCGCCCCCGCGCACGTGCACGTCGTCGCGACCGGCAAGGACGCCGCGGTGTTCGAGGCCGCGGAGTCGATCGCCCGGACGCTGCACGCCCGCGGCGTCGAGGTGCTCTACGACGACCGCCCGAAGGTCTCGCCCGGCGTGAAGTTCGCCGACGCCGAGCTGCTCGGCGTGCCGCTCGTGGTCGTGGTCGGCCGGGGCCTGGCCGACGGCGTCGTCGAGGTCCGCCCCCGCGTGACCGTCGAGGGCGGCCCCCGGCCCGAGCAGGTCCCCGTCGCGGACGCGCCCGACCGCGTCGCCGCCCTCGTCGACGCCCTCCTCCCCGCCTGACCCGAGGGGGCGAGGGAGGTCCCGGGCTGCCGAGGGTGCGCCGCGGGGGTGCCTCCCTCGGTGCCCGGAGGTCACCCTCGACGACGGTGCCCGGACCGCAGGGTCAGGCGGGGAAGCCCGGGAGCGGGGTGGGGGTGCCGCCCCAGGCGAGGGACTCGACCGCGGAGCTGCGCAGGCCGTCGACCGTTGCCGTCCGGTCCGTCGTGCCCGCGGTCGTGGCGAGCACGGCGTCGGCGTGCACGTCGGTGAGACCGGCGAGCAGCCCGGCGCAGAACGTGCGCACCGCGTCGCCGGAGGACAGGTCGCCGTCGAGGGCGTAGACGACGCGGCGCGGGTCGTCGGCGGTGCCGGCCACGCCGGCCGCGACGGCCCACGCGGTGGCGGTCGCGCGGTGCGCCGCGGCGGCGCTGCGGGCACGGGACCGCGCGTCGTCGGACAGCCGGGCGGCGGCGACCTCGAAGCCGTACCCGGCCTGGTCCTCCGCGAGCACGAGCGCGAGCAGCGTCGCGCGGTCGAGGTCGTCGCCGGGGGAGTCCGCGGGCTCGGGCGCGGTGGCGGACGGCGACGGGGCCGTGGAGGGTTCCGCGGCGGACCCGTCGCCGGACCCCGAGCCGTCCGCCGACCCGCCGCGCGGCAGGCCGGCACCCTCGGGCTCGGTGTCCAGCGCGGGCACCTCGGCGTCCAGCGCGGACGCGAGGCGGGTGGCGAGCTGGGCGCGCGACGCGGCGACGGAGGCGAGCAGCCGGGCCATCCCGGGGTCCTCGGCGTCGCGGGCGTCCGCGCGGGCGGTGGACGCGGACGCGCCGAGCAGCGCGAGCACCTCCGCCGGGGTCGCGGCGACCGGGGCGGACGGGGTGGCCGACGGCGTCGGCGTGGCGCCGGGCAGCCCGGAGTCGTAGACCCCGCCGAGGGCGTCGGCGTGCGCGGCGGACGCGGACCCGACCAGCGCGAGGACGTCGGCCACCGCGCCCTCGGTGCCGGTCGCGGCGGCGCCGGCCGCCGCGTCGAGCGCCAGCGCGTCGTCGACGGCGGCGCTGCGCGCGACCTCGGCCGCGTCGGGGAGGGGCTCGGTGGGCGCCGCGGTCTCGAGGCGCACCCCGCACCCGGCCAGCGTGACGGTGGTCACGATCACGAGCAGCCCGGCGAGCGCGCGACGCAGCGGTGCGGGCCGGGGCGAGGGCGTGGCGACGGGGCCGGAGGGGCGGAGGGCTGTGGTGCGCATCGCGTCGGATCCTCCCACGTCGGCCGGCGCGCGTGCCGTACGTCGGGTGCGCGGCGCCGGAGTCAGTACCCTGGTCGCAGCACGCGGCTGCAGGGCCGTGCGCCGCACCACGGCAGGACCGACAACCACACAGCGTCGACGTCCCCGCAGGCGGCGCGCGCCCGCACCGCAGCGCGCGTACCCGCCCACCAGAGGACCGACACAGGAGGTC
>DAMBCY010000227.1:0-6495 GCA_032056255.1 Cellulomonas sp.
GCGCACGGCCTGACCGGCGCGCTGGACGAGGGCGAGCGCGTCGGGCGCCAGGTCATCGACGACGCCCGCGCCTGGGGGTGGACCGAGCACGTCCAGTCCCGCACGGCGCACGCCGCCGTCGCCTGGTCCCGGCTGCTGCGCGGCGACCTGGACGAGGCCGACCGCCTGCTCGCCCTCGGGCTCGCCGCCGAGGTCGGCGGGCCCGACCCCGCCTCCGCCCACCTGCTCGTCGTGCTCCAGGCGCTCGCGGCCGTCTCGCGCGGGCGGTCCCGGGCCGCCGCCCGGGCGCTCCTGGAGGCCGAGCACGTGGCAGGCCCGCACGGCCCGCCGCCGCTCTCCGGCGACCTGCTGGCGCGTGCCCGCCTCGAGGTGCATCTCGTCGCCGGCCCGGCCGCCGTCCGCCGCGCCCCGGCCGGTGCCCCGCCCGGCCGCGCGGTGGCGCAACTCTGCCACGCCCGTGCGCTGCTGGCCGCCGGCCGGCACCACGAGGCGCTGCGGCTGGCGACCGCCGTCGCCGAGCACGGCGAGCAGGACGACACCCTCGACCTGCTCACCCGCGTCGAGGCCTGGGTGGCCTGCGCCGCCGCCCGCGCGCACCTGCCCGGGCCGGGGCCGGAGCCCGCGCTCGCGCACGCCGTCCGGCTCGCCACCGGGTCCCGCCTGGTCCGCCCGTTCCTCGCCGCGCGACCGCCGGCGCTCGACGTGCCGTTGGCCCGGGTGCTCGAGGGACGCACCGACCCGCTCGCGACCGCCCTGCGCCGGCACCTCGACCTGCCCGCCGCCGGGACCCGCGGGAGCACCACCGAGCCCCTGACCGAGCGCGAGCGCGCGATCCTCGCCGCGCTGCCGACGATGGCGAGCAACGCGGAGATCGGCGCGGAGTTCTTCGTCTCCGTCAACACGGTCAAGGCCCACCTGAAGGCGCTCTACCGCAAGCTCGGCGTGAGCACCCGGCGCGAGGCCGTCCGCCGGGCCCGCGAGCTCGGCCTGCTCGGCTGACCTCGGGCCCCGGGGGGCTCAGGCCTGCCGGTAGAGGTCGGCCTCGAACCGGTAGGCGTCGCCGCGGTACTTGTTGTGCCCGACGAGGACGGGCGTGCCGTCGGCGGTGTAGCCGACCTCGTCGCCGACCAGCACGGCCGCGCCGACGGACGTGCCGAGCAGCCGCGCGAGCTCGGCGTCCGCGACCTCGGCCGTGAGCGCGTACGCGGACCGGTGGATGTCGATCCCGCACCGGGAGCGCAGCTCGTCGTACAGCGACGCGTCGGTGAGGTCCGCGTCCTCGAGGCCGGGCGCCCGCTGCGCGGCGACCACGACGACGTCGAAGCACACCGGCGTGCCGTCCATGCCGCGCAGCCGGTCGACCTGGAGCACCGGTGCGGCCGGCGCGATGCGCAGCCGCTCCGCCTCGTCCATGGTGGCGGGCCGCACCTCCTGGCGCAGCACGTCCGCCGTCGGGCGCAGGCCACGGGCCCGCGCCATCTCCGTGAACGACTGCAGGGTGCTGGGCGGCTCGCCGATCACCTGCCGCGGCACGAACCACCCGCGCTGCGCCGACCGCTGCAGCGCACCCTCGGACTCCAGGCGCCCGAGCGCGGCACGCAGCGTCACGCGGCTGACGCCGAGGTCCTGGGAGAGGTCGCGCTCGCCGGGCAGCCGCGAGCCCGGCGCGTACCGGCCGACGCGCAGCGCGTGGGCCAGCTGGTCGTAGGTGTGGTCGGTCGCCCCTGCAGTCGCCATGACCGGAACCATACCAGTCGGTGTACTGGTGCAACCAGTTTTGCCATCTGGTTTCTACTGGACTAACTGGTCTGCTAGTTGGTACGGTCCATGACGGCGGAGCGACGACGCGCCGCCCGGTCCCCCCCGGACCGCACCAGGGACACATCGGAGTGACGATGACGACTCACCGAGCCCGACCCGCGACGGCCGCCCTCCTGGCCGCAGGCCTGGCGCTGACCATGGCCGCGTGCGCCCCCGGCGGTGGCGGCGGCGCCACCGAGGAGGAGACGGGCGACGTCTCCACCGACGTCGCCGCGGCCGGCGACGTCACGCTGCGGCTCACGGACTTCTGGGGCTCCGCCGAGGGCGAGTGGATCGACGGCCTGGTCGCGGAGTTCGAGAAGACCTACCCCAACGTCACCATCGAGCGGACCCAGGAGGACTGGGGTCAGCTCAACTCGACGCTGAACCTGCAGCTCCAGGACGCCGACGGCCCGGACATCGCGTCGGCGAACAACGGCTGGCAGTCCCTCGGCACGCTCGGCAAGGGCGGGCTGGTGCTGAACCTCGACCCGTACGCCGAGGCCTACGGCTGGGACGACCTGGTCCCGACGACCATCAAGCGCCAGAACACCTTCACCACCGACTTCGCCACCATGGGCGAGGGGTCGTGGTTCGGCACGCCCGTGGCGCGCACCTCGCTGATCGGCCTGTACTACAACGTCGAGAAGCTCGACGCGCTCGGCATCGACCCGCCCACCGACCTCGACTCGCTCGAGTCCGCCGCCGCGGCCGCGAAGGCCGCCGGGGAGATCCCGTTCCAGTACGGCAGCATGGACGGCTCGACCTCCGCGCTGCTCGGCGTGCAGGCGCTGCTCGCGGACCGCGACCAGCTCAACGACTACATCTACGACTCCCCCGACGTCACCGCCGAGGACGTCAAGATGACCGAGGCCGTCGAGACCGTCGCCCGGTGGGCCGCCGACGGCTGGTTCCCGGACTCCTTCGAGGGCATCGACTACCAGACCGCCGTCGCGAACTACCTGGACGGCCAGGGCGTGTTCCGCTGGGAGTACACCGGCTCGCTCGGCCTGGACGCGGAGCAGCAGACGCAGTTCGGCTACCTGCAGCTGCCGCAGGCGGACGGCTCGACCGTCGGCGTCGGCGCCGCACCCGGCGCGATGGTCGTGTCGGCGAAGTCCGCGCACCCGGACGTCGCCGCGGCGTTCCTCGACTTCCTCATGTCGCCCACCGCGGCGCAGCAGGCGGCCGACCTCGGCCTCGTGCCCGCCCTCGACCCGGACGTCCAGGTGCCCGCCGAGTCGCTCAGCCTCACCGGCGAGTCCGCCGGCGCGGCCGCGCTGGACGCCGACGACGGCTACGTGCCGTACTTCGACTGGTCCAGCCCGTCGATGCTCGACACGATCAGCCAGAACATCCAGCTGGTGTACGCGGGCAGGATGACCGCCGCGGAGTTCACCGCCGCCGTCGACGCCGACCGGGACGCGTTCCTGGCCGACCAGGGCTGACGTGGCCGCCCCCCTGACCACGCCACGCACCGCCGCGGCCCGGGACACCCCCCGGGTCGCGGCCGGCGGGGCGACCCGACGCCGCAGCATCCGCCGCCGCAACCGGCTGGTCGGGCTCGCGTTCGCCGCGGTCCCCCTGCTGCTCTACGGCTTCGTGGTCCTGGTCCCGCTGGCCCAGTCGGTGCAGTACTCGTTCTTCGACTGGGACGGGGTCTCGACCGCCACCTGGGTCGGCGTGCAGAACTACGTGGACTTCCTCACCGACCCGGTGCTGCGCTCCACGTTCGGGCACGTGCTGGTGCTCATCGTGTTCTTCGCGCTGCTGCCGATCGTGCTCGGGCTGCTGTCCGCGGCGCTGCTCACCCGGGCGCGGCAGCCCGGCATGGCCGTCTACCGGTGGATCTTCTTCCTGCCGCAGGTGATGACGAGCGTCGTGATCGCCCTGGTGTTCCGCCGGATCTACGCCCCCGACGGCCCGCTGAACCAGCTGCTGCGCGCGCTCGGCCTCGACGCGCTGACCCGCAGCTGGCTGGCGGACTTCACCTGGGCGCTGCCCGCGCTCGGGCTGATCGGCACCTGGGTGACCTTCGGGTTCTGCATGGTGCTGTTCATCTCCGGCACGTCGGCCATCGCCCCGGAGCTCTACGAGGCGGCCCGGGTCGACGGCGCCGGTGCGGTGCGGGAGTTCTTCGCGGTCACCCTGCCGGGCCTGCGCGGTCAGCTCGCCGTGGCGCTCACCCTGACGATCACGGCAGCCCTGCGCACCTTCGACCTGGTCTGGGTCACCACGCGCGGCGGGCCGGGCACGTCGACGCTCACCCCCGCGGTCGCGCTGTACAAGGCCGCGTTCCAGAACCCGCAGATCGGGCTCGCGGCCGCGATCGGCGTCGTGATGGCGGTGCTCTGCCTGCTGATCGCGATCGGCATCACCCGCGTCTCGGAGAGGGACTGACATGATCTCCACCACCGAGCGCGTCGTGAACTACGTCGTGCTGACCGTCATGGCGCTGGTCGTGCTGCTGCCCGTCGGGTCCTTCGTCGCCGCCGCGCTCAGCCCGGACCGCTCCGGACGACCCGCCGGCGAGCTCGCCTGGGCCAACTTCACCACCGCGTGGCAGCAGGCCGGGTTCTCCCGCGCCATGACCGTCTCGCTGACCATCGCGGGCTGCGTCGTGCTCGGCCAGGTCGTGCTCGCCCTGGTCGGCGGCTACGGCTTCGGGGTGCTGGGCGTCGCGGGCGACAAGGTGCTGTTCCCGGTGGTGCTGCTCGGCATGATGATCTCGCTCGAGGCGATCATCGTCCCGCTGTACTACCAGTTCCGGACCCTCGGCCTGACGAACACCCTGCCCGGCATCATCCTCATCCACCTGGGCACCGGCGTGCCGTTCGGCATCTTCTGGATGCGCGCCGCGTTCCGTGCCCTGCCCCGCTCGATCTTCGAGTCCGCCGAGCTCGACGGCGCGGGGCCCGTGCGGCTGCTGCGGGCCATCGCCGCGCCGATGGTCATGCCCGCCGTCTACACCCTGATCCTGCTCAGCTTCATGTGGACCTGGAACGACTACTTCCTGTCCCTGGTGTTCCTGCACGGCCAGAACCAGACCGCGACGGTGGCGCTCGGCGTGTTCCAGGGCAAGTACGTCACCCAGATCAACCTCATGGCCGCCGGCGGCCTGCTGGTCGCGGCGCCCGTGCTCGTCCTCTACGTGCTGTTCCAGCGGAAGTTCATCTCCGGGATGCTCGCCGGCGCGCTCAAGGAGTGACCCCGCCGCCCGCCCGCGCCCGTACGTCCCGCCGTCCTCCCTCAGGAGTCCCCATGCCGCTCACCCCTCTCGTCCTGCCCGACGACGCCGCCGTCGGCGCGCACGTCGCCCGCCTCGTCCTGGACCGGCTCACCGCCACCGGCGGCGACCACCCGTTCCTGCTGGGCTGCCCGAGCGGGCGCTCGGCCGCCCCGGTCTACGACACCCTCGCCCACCTGGCCGAGGACGGCGCGGACCTGTCCCGGCTCGTCGTGGTGATGATGGACGAGTACGTCGTCGCCGGCCCGGACGGGACGTTCCGGGCCGTGGACCCCGACCTGTCCTACTCCTGCACCGGGTTCGCGCACCGCGAGCTGCTCGACCCGATCGCCGCGGCGTGCGCCCGGGCCGGCACCACCCCGCCGGTGGACCCCTGGGTCCCCGACCCGGCCGATCCCGCGGCGTACGACGACCGGATCGAGCGGGCCGGCGGCATCGACCTGTTCCTGCTCGCCTCGGGCGCGAGCGACGGCCACATCGCCCTCAACCAGCCGGGCACCCCGCGGTCGACCCGCACCCACGTCACCCCGCTCGGCGACGCCACCCGGCGGGACAACATGGGGACGTTCCCCGAGCTGACCCGGCTCGAGATGGTGCCGACGCACGGCGTCACCGTCGGCGTCGACACCATCGCCGCCCTGTCCCGCGAGGTGGTGATGATCGTGTCGGGGGCGCACAAGCGCGCGGCCTTCGACCGGATCGTCGCCGCCGACGCCTACCAGCCCGACTGGCCCGCGACCCTGGTCGCCGAGTGCAAGAACCCGAGCCTCGTCGCGGACGCTGCGGCGGCCGGCCGCTGACGCGGCACCCTCAGCACCCCCCACACACCCGGAGGACCGAAACCCCATGGCAGCCATCAAGCTCGTCTACATCGGCGGCGGGTCGTCCCGCGGCGCCGGGACGATGGCCTCGTTCCTGCTCCACGGCACGGAGTTCGACGGCTCGGAGGTCGTCATCCAGGACGTGAACCCCGAGCGGTTGCACGCCGTGGAGACGATCGCCACCAAGATCGCGCGGGAGCAGGGCGTCGACATCCGGATCAGCTCCACGACCGACCGGCGCGCGGCCCTCACCGACGCCGACGCGGTGCTGTCGAGCTTCCGGCCCGGCGACTTCGCGGCGCGGGCGCTGGACGAGCGCATCCCGCTCAAGCACGGCGTGATCGGCCAGGAGACGCAGGGACCCGGCGGGTTCTTCATGTCCCTGCGCTCGATCCACATCTACGAGGACATCGTCCGCGACCTCGACGCCGTCGCGCCGGACGCCGTGATCTTCAACTACACGAACCCCGTGAACATCGTGTCGCAGGCCGTCACCCGGTTCACCGACCGGACGATGTGGTCCATGTGCGAGGGGCCGATCACCTTCCCGCACACCGTGCTGCGCGCCGCGGGCCTCGACCCGGCCCGCGCGGACATCGTCATGGCGGGCGTCAACCACAACATCTG
>DAMBCY010000228.1:0-6485 GCA_032056255.1 Cellulomonas sp.
TGGCGTACGAGGTGTCGACCCCGAGGTAGTCGGTGATCCCCTGGAGGACGTGGGCCTGGTAGTCGCGACCGTTGTCGATGTGGACTCGCGCGGCCTGGATGAACGGCTGCTGCTCGAAGGCGGCCCTGACGTCGTCGGAGGTCCAGCCGTCTGCCCACTCGTAGCTAGACAGATCGACCGTCCACGGCAAGACAGGCCCGGCGGCGACGCGCACCGTGGTCATCGAGGACAGCAGCATGAAGGCGTGGTCCTTGCCTGTGGGTGCCCCCTCCGTCACGACCATCCCCGGGCGCGTCCGGGTGGCGACGTCGACGAGGAAGGTCACCTTGCCGCGCTTCGCCCGACCCTTCTGGTCGACGTGCAGGAGGTCGATCGACGACGTGTCGGCCTGCATCTCCTGCCCGGGGAACAGCACGGGACGGCGGTTGAACATACGGTAGGGGACCAGCGACTGGGTGTGCCGTTGGCGAGCAGTCCCGTGGGTCTTCGCGTACTCCTCCCGCTCCCCGTAGCGCCGGCGGAGCGTGCGGTCGCTCGGGATCGTGAGCGGCTTCTCGTCATCGGCGTGGCGCGCGAGCGCGCGCTCCCTGACCTTCTTGATCTTGAGTTTGACCGTGACGTCGGACCTGACGGAGTACTCCTCGATCACCTCGTCGATGACGGTCAGGATCCGCTCATCGGTGTAGCCGGACGGCAGCTTCTGCCGGACCGATCGCATGTCGCGCAGCGCAAGCGCTCCACCCGCCAGGTACCGCTTCTTCCAGTTGCGCAGCGAGTTGGCGGAGGCCGGCAGCTGCGCCTTCCTCCGAGCATCGATCTGGCTGTCCATGAGCGCGGTGAGGCTGGGCCTCGGGTCCAAGCGAAGACGCTCGTCGTCCGGGGGGACGATTCCGAGGACCACTTCGACGGCGTGCTGCTTGGATTCGACGAGCATTCGCTCCGCCGGCTGGAGCCGGGCGGACAGCCGCCGGTCGAACCGCGGGTCCCGCATCATGAGCGGCGCGCTGACCGCCACGGGCACATCCTCGAGCGGCACCAGCAAGTCGGAACGGCCGTCGAGGCTCCGCAGCAGCACCGCTGCGCCGACCGGACGCACGACCTCGTAGTCGCCGTCGTCCAGCCTCAGCAGCTGCCCCCGGACCAAGGTGCGGTCCATCACCGCACCTCGCGCGGAGTCGCGACCACGAGCGACTCCCAGTTCAGCGGCTCCTGCAGCGTGAGCGGGTCGATCTCACGGTGCCACATCATGTGGTGGACGTAGGAGATCACCAGGCCACGCGCGATCGGCGAGATCGCGTCCACGACGTCACCGAGAGGCCGCGGCAGCGCGCACTGATCGCGAACAGCCTCACGCAGCTCCGGCCACGGGGCGTAGCGCTGCTGCCGGCGCGACGACAGAGTCTCCAGGTTGTACTCCGTGACCTTGACGCGGGGCTCGTGCACCACGGCGTACTCCCAGCCGACCGTCTCACACACCTCCCGCGTCACAGCGAGATTGGCCACGACCTCATCGGTCATCTTGTCGCGCGGCTTGGCGTCGATCACCAGGCGGCGCCCGTCGCTCAGAGCGAGCAGGAAGTCCGGGTAGCGGTCGCGGCCTTCGCTCAGCATCAGCATCGGCTGCGCCGCCGCAGCGGCGATGCGCGGCATCCCCGGACCGTTGAAGAAGTACTCGATCTGCATGAGCGCGAGTCGCTCGTTCATCGACTCGCAGTGCAGGGACTCGCCGGTGTGCGAGAACCACCTCTCGTTGGAGTACGCGTGACGCTTGGGCCACCGGTACTCGAGCCGAATCGGGTAGCTCCGCTCCATCCCGAGTCCCCAGCAGCGGGGCCCGATCTCGGCACGTCGGAGCCGGTTGTCGCGGGTGCGCCAGACGATGATGTCGTCCTGGCCGGTGGTGGCGACGCGCACACGTTCAGCCAGATGTCGAGCGACGGCGTTGGGCCCGGTTCGCCCCAGGCGCGGGGGCCTGATCCCGGGGAGGGGGAAGCCGCCCGGTCCTGCGAAAGTGGATGCCGCGGTCATCGCAATCCCAACCGGTGGTGGGCGCGCCACCCGAGAGCGGCGGGTGCAGTGGGGTGTGGCCTCGCCGGTCCGGCGGGGTCGCGAGTCGAGCTTCGCGAACCTGGGCGGCGGTGTTGACCGGGCGCCCTTACGTCGGCAACCAGACTGCTCCGTGCGTTTCCGTTTGGCAACCCACGTGGGCCAGATGGGCAAGAGCCACCCTCGCCATCGGCGCCAGGCAGGCGTACCTTCGTGTATAGACGTGCAGGCAGAGGAGCCGCAACGGCCCGAGGCAGGGAGTCCCAGCACTGCCTCTGCGAACTCCGGTCGGCAAGAGGTTGATCAGCGGCTTTACGGATTGGCTACATGCTCGACACGCCTTGGAGGGTCCGATGAGTAGCGTTGACGGTGTGGACCGGGGATCGAGCACCGAGCCCGCTAGACGGCGTGCGCCGAGTGGGCACTTCGCCAAAGGCGCATGGCCTTCAGGCGCACCGGAACCGGGGGCGCCCGAGGCCGTGCTGTACGTCGCCGAGCTCGCCGCGTTCCTCCGGGCGGAGGCCGACAAAGCCGGCGGTTCGCTCGGCGAGGGCTTGAAGACGGTCTCCGCCCGGTCGGGCGTCCCGGCCGGCACGCTGCGACATGTGGCGGACGGAAACCGCTGGCCAGGGATCGAGATCCTGGCGATGGTCGAGCTGGCGTACAAGCGCGACATCATCGGGGGCTACAGCGCGGTACTCCGCCGGCGCGACGCCTAGACCTGCGCCCGTCGACAGCGTTCGGATCGGACCCCGACGAACGGCTTGGCTGGCACGATGGCGTCGTGTCGCTCGTCGATGAGAACCGCGCAGAGATCCTGTCGCGCCAGATCGCGGGCGCGAACAACGCGAAGCTGGTCGTTACCTTCTTCACCGGTGTCGCTGCGGCAGTAGCGGTTCCCGCCATTCAGGCGTCCGGCGACCACACCGAGGACGCCATCAGCATCGCCCGGTGGCTGTTTGCCGCAGCGTTCGCACTTGCGGTGGTGACGTTCCTGCTCGACGGCCTGGACGAGTTCGACTACCTCACCCTCGAGAAGCGCAGGATCGCCGAGCAGTGGGACGAGCAGACGACCGCTAGGGAGGTCGCTGGTCACCGCTACTTCGTCGTGCGGAGGAACGGTGTCTGGGAGCGGTGCATGAAGGTCGCCGCCGGACTCCAGGTGATCGCCGCGGTGGTCGCCTCGGTCTACCCGCTCTGGTGGCTGTACTGAGGCCGTCGTACGCTGGCGTGGTGCTCACTCGAGGGCGAAGGCGGGGCCTGAGTCCGCTGCCGCTGTTTCGGACCAAGAGGTTCGAGACCAAGATGCGCGCGGAGTTCGACGCGCTCTACCCGGCGCCGTCCGGTGAGTCCGCACCTGCAGCTTCCGCCGCTCGGCCAGTCCCCGAGGCCGAACGTGACTCGTTTGTGGTCGCGGTCGTTCGGGATGAGGTGGGGCCGACGCCCGCAGCGGAGGGCTCGGGTCGTCATCAGCACCGCGAGGCCTCGCCTAAACGCCAGGACTACGTCCTGCTCGACGCAGACATCGCGCAGATGATCTTCGCCTCTTCGAAGCTGCACATCGTGGATCCCCCGGCGATCCACGGGCTCGGAGCGTTCTGGAGCGAACCCATCCGCAACCTGTCCGACGAACCCGGGCGCCACGCCGACGACGACGTGCGCGGCGAGCCCCTGGCGTGACCCCAGTCGCTGACCGCAGAGGGCGACGTCAGCGGCGGGCGACCGGTTCCGTGGCCGGCTCGCGGAGGTCGTCGACGCGTACTCGCTGGTGCATGCGTCCCCGGTCGAGTTCGACATCCATCACCGAGACGCGAGCGTCGAGGTCGACCAACCCGGGCTCGAGCTGTAGCCACCGGAGCCGGCGTCACTTCTTCTCTAGGTTCTCCTCAAGGGTCTGAACGTGGGTCTGCGCCATCGCCAGCACCAGGTCGACTTCCTGCTGGAGGTCTCTGAGGAGCTGGTGCGCATGCCCGAGCTCAGCGACGGTGTCGCCCTGGTACTGCCCGTGATCGAACACCGGCACCGTCCCGTACTCCACCATGAGGTCGATCTGGCGGGCTGCGTGCTCAACGCGAGACCGACCTGGTAGTTGCTGCCCTGTGTCGGTCTGGTACCTCGTCCACGCCCGCTGCAGCTCGGAGCGGACTTCGGCGGGAATGTCCGTCTTGGTCGGCGCGAACTCGGACGCTCCACCGCGTCCGTCGTATTCGCGGGCCGACTGGACGACTACATCGAATGCGCTGGTCAGCGCGCTGAGGTTGTCAGCGAGCACGCTGGTGGCGGCTCTCGCGCGCTCGACCCGAGCCTCGGCCAGGCGTTCCATCCGCTGCTTCGATGCGTTCAGCGAGTCGATGAGCTGCTTGAAGAGCAGGAACGAGCCGGTCACCACGGCACCCACGACTGCACCGAACGCCTGGCTCTGCCACCAATGCATGCTCGTCTTCTTTCGCTCGACCGGTCCGATCAGTCGCCAGCGAGGCTACCGAGCACCGAGAGCGCCGGCCGTGCGAACGTCACGTCTCGCGACACGGCTGGACACCGGTGGCGACGGAGCTCGGACGGCGACCTTCAGCACCTCGCCACGCCAGACTCGCCGCCGTCCTGACGAAGGCGGGATGTACCGGTTTCGGCTAGCGCAGACCACCGGGTCGGTGCGGCACCAGGGCGTCGACCGCGTCCGGGACGCAGGGACCATCGTCCTCTTCGCCGGGCCGGACTTCTGCCGATGGTCAGGGACATGGATCTGCAGACCGCCATGCGCATCGTCAGCACGCCCGCGACGTTCAACGGGATCAGCGACGATCGAGCCCGTCAGTACGCCGACGAGGGACTGGGCGGCAGAGGCGTGGCGTCTAGAGTGCCAGCGCTCGACGGCGGCCATCAGCTGCGCCCGATCGACATGCTGGCGAACTTGGCGTACGCGACTCGACTGTCGTACGACCGCAGCGTTCTCGACGTGTACATGCAGTGGGCTCTCGGGCGGTACATAGGAGTGTTCGACCACGCCCACCACCGGGGGCCGTATCCCACCCTCGAGCTGTCCGACGCGGGCCGTCGGGTCGTCGAGAATCAGCGACGGGTGATGAGCGAGGACCTCGGCATCGGGATGGCGAGCCTGCTTGCTCGCGCCTGGTCCGAGCAAACGTTCGGCGGGGGTGTCATGAGCCTGGTCGACCTGGATGTCGCGGTCGATGCCGGACTCTTCCCCCGACCCGCCGGCAAACGCACCGACTATCTCGTCGTGGAGGTCGAGGTGTCGGCGGGCACGATCAGCGTGCTCGGCCTCGTCGAGTCCAAGGGCACGAACCGCCCGACCTACCCTTACCACCAGGTGTACACCGGAGCCGGACAGATCGCCGAAACGTGGCAGGCAGGGTTCCCGGCCGTGCCGGGCATCGTCGTCGCGACCCAGTCCGGCCGAGAAGAAATGAAGTACGTCACGGCTCGGGTCGATCCTCTGACAGCGACCATGCAGACCCCGATCGAGATCGGCGAGGAGCTCGGTTCCGCGCTCCTCGGCAGCACCTGGGCGAAGCTCGCCGACCTCGCCGAAGACGACGCGTTGTACGAACGCGTAGCGCCTCCGACGCGACGGGCCCGTCGCACGAGCGCGTCCCGGCCCACGAGCGGCCGTACCCAGCGCTGGGTGGGAGAGCGCGCGTACGAAGGAACTGAGGCCACAATCCCGCTGCCCGGGGGCCAATTGCGCCTGTTCCTCGGCGCTGACGCCGAGGTGCTCAGTGCCTTGCGGCACCCCGAGCCCGACCACGAGGCCGCCGCAGAGGCGCTCACCGCGACCGCGCGGATCTCGCGGAGCCGGACAGCGCTCGCGAGCGAGCTGGCTGGGTCGAGCGACGAGGTTGTAGCAGCGACCACTGAGGATGGGGCGGCGATCGTGCTCGCGGCGCTCTAACTGCGAGGCGCTGGTTGGCAGACTTACGGGCGCAGCTCGGCCAGGGACCGCTCGTGGTTGACCCGCTGACAATCTGACGACGGACCTTGGCATCTCGGTTCCAGGAGCCCCCAGCTTCTGAGGTCGGGACCGAAGCCCGAGCGAGGCGACCGCCAGGACGATCACCAGGTGAGTCGCCGAGTTCAGTCCACCCTTCTCCACCCAGCCGATCCAGCCACCGAGAACACCGACGGCCGGTTCGCCGCCGGAGTCGCGACCGGCCGTCGTGACTCACCGCTCCGTGAAGGCGGGCGTCCTGAGTCCCGAGGCGCACCGAGGCGGTGGCGCCCACTTTGAGCATCACCGACTCAACTGATCGCCGATCTTGTCCGGACTGGGGTACTCGAGCAGAAACTCCGCTCCCATACCCCGCATGAACGGCCGCAGGAGCTCGCCCACCACCTCGCGGGTGCGGCCCAGCAAGTCGTCAGTGGTGGCCTGGATGACGTTCTCGAACCGGTCGCGCGGGTAGGCAACGATCCGGGTG
>DAMBCY010000229.1:0-6462 GCA_032056255.1 Cellulomonas sp.
TGCCGCTGCTCGCGACGGTCCGGACCGCGGCGGAGGGCGGGCTCGCCGCGGTCACCGACGACGGGTACGTGGCCGTCTACCGCGCGCTGCTCGACGCCGGCCTCCCCGACCTGGTCGACGTCGAGGTCGCGCGGGACGCGGCGACCGTCCGCACCCTCGTCGACCTCGCGCACGCCGCGGGCGTCGTCGTGGTGGGCTCGAACCACGACTTCGACGCCACGCCGGCGCAGGACGAGATCGTCCGCCGGCTGCTGCTCATGGCCGAGCGCGGGGCCGACGTGCTGAAGATCGCCGTCATGCCGCGCGACGCCGGGGACGTGCTCACGCTGCTCGCCGCGACGTGGGAGGCGTCCGGGCGCACCTGCCGGCCGCTGATCACGATGTCGATGGCCGGGACCGGGGTCGCGTCGCGGGTCGCCGGCGGCGTGTTCGGGTCGGCGGCCACGTTCGGGACGGTCGGGCGGGCGTCCGCGCCGGGGCAGGTCGAGGTCGGCGCGCTGCGCGCGGCGCTCGGCGTGGTGCACGCGGGCTGAGCCCGGGCCGACGCCCGGGCAGCCGACCGGGCAGCCGGTCTCAGCGCCCGCGCGCCGCCAGCGCCGCCGCGTACAGGTCGCGCTTCGGCATCCCCGCGACCTGCGCGACCTCCGCGACCGCGTCCTTCAGGCGCTCCCCCGCGTCCGCCCGGGACAGCACCTCGGCGACCAGGTCCGCCTCCGAGGCGACCTCCCGCGCCGGCGCACCGGCGACGACCACGGCGATCTCCCCGCGCACCTCGCCGGCGGCGGCCCAGTCGGCGAGCGCCTCGAGGCCGTCGCGGACCACCTCCTCGTAGGTCTTGGTCAGCTCGCGGCAGACCGCCGCCGGCCGGTCGGCGCCGAACGCCGTCGCCATGTCGGCGAGCGTCGCCGCCAGGCGGTGCGGGGCCTCGAAGAACACCATCGTGCGCGGCTCGCGCTCCAGCGCCGTGAGCGACCGCAGCCGCTCCCCCGGCCGGCGGGGCGGGAAGCCCTCGAAGCAGAACCGGTCCGTCGGCAGCCCCGACAGCGCGAGCGCCGTGAGCACCGCGCTCGGGCCGGGGGCCGCCGTCACCGTCAGCCCGGCCTCGACCGCCGCGGCCACCACCCGGAACCCCGGGTCGGACACCGCGGGCATCCCCGCGTCCGTCACCACCAGCACGGTCCCGCCGGCGGCGACGACCTCGAGCAGCTCCGGCGTGGTCGCGGTCTCGTTGTGCTCGTGGTGGCTCACCACCCGCCCGCCGACCTGCACGCCCATCCGGGCCGCGAGCGCCCGCAGCCGCCGGGTGTCCTCCGCGGCGACGACGTCCGCCTGCTCCAGCAGCCGGCGCAGCCGGGGGGAGGCGTCCTCGACGTCGCCGAGCGGGGTGGCGGCCAGCACCAGCCGGCCGGTGGTCGCGGCGGCCCGGGCCGCTGCGGGGGTCGTGGGGGTCGCCGGGGGCTGGGGGGTCACGGGTGCCAGCCTGCCACCTCCCGGCACGGCCCCGGTCCCGCCCGGGCGCACGCAGGTCGCGCCCAGCGCGCGCCCGTACGATGACGAGCGTGCCGCAGCCCGTCGACCCCGAGCGCCCGGTCGTCGACCCGGTCACCGCCCCGGCCGACGACGCCGCGGCCGAGCGGCCCGGCGGCTCCCCCGGCACCGCCGGCACCGGTCCGGTCGCCGTGTCGCCGTACGAGACCGCGGCCGGCGGGCCGCCCGAGCCACCCTCGGCACGTCCGCACCTCGGCGAGGACGACGACCCGTCGCTGTCCACGCACGACCGGCTGCTCGTCGCCCTGCTCGGCACCCGCACGCTGCTGCTCGACGCCACCCGCCGCGCCCGGCTGACCGGCTGGCTGTGGCCGCTCGCGGTGACGCTGCTCGGCGGCGTCCTGCGGTTCTGGGACCTCGGCCGCCCGCACGAGCTGGTGTTCGACGAGACGTACTACGTCAAGCAGGCGTACTCGCTGCTGCAGCAGGGGTTCGAGGGCCAGTGGGCCGAGGACGCGAACCCGCTGTTCGAGGCCGGTGACGGCTCCGCGCTGCGCACCTCCGCCGAGTACGTCGTGCACCCGCCGGTCGGCAAGTGGCTGATCGCCCTGGGCATGCACCTCGGCGGCGGGTTCGGGTCGTCGACCGCGTGGCGGCTGTCCGCCGCGGTCGCCGGGACGCTCGCGGTGCTGATGATCGCGCGGATCGGGCGCCGGCTGCTCGGCTCGACGGCGCTGGGCACGCTCGCGGGCCTGTTCCTGGCGGTGGACGGCGAGGCGATCGTGCACTCGCGCACCGGGCTGCTCGACGTCTACGTCATGTTCTTCGCGCTCGCCGCGTTCGGCGCCCTGCTGCTCGACCGGGACCGGGCCCGGCGCCGGCTCGCCGCCCGGACCGCGGCCGTGCTGGACTCCGGGGCGGAGCTGGGCCTCGGGCCCCGCCTGGGCTGGCGGTGGTGGCGGTTCGCGGCGGCGGTGCTGCTGGGGCTGTGCATCGGCACCAAGTGGTCGGGCCTGTACTTCCTCGCCGTGTTCGGCCTGCTGTCCGTGGCCTGGGACGCGACGGCCCGCCGGACCGTCGGGGTGCGGCGGTGGCACCTCGCGGCGCTGTGGCGGGACGCCGTCCCCGCGGGCCTGGTCATGGTGCTCACCGCCGCCGCGACGTACCTGGCGTCCTGGTGGTCCTGGTTCGCCCACCCGGGCGCGTACCTGCGGCAGTGGGCGGTCGAGCACCCGGGCGAGGGGGTGTCCTGGCTGCCGCCGGCGCTCCGGTCGCTGTGGCACTTCCACACCGAGATGTGGCACTTCCACACCACGCTGACCGCCGAGCACGCCTACGCCGCGCACCCCCTGGGCTGGCTGATCCAGTGGCGGCCCACCTCGTTCTACTACCCGACGTCGATCTCCACGCTCACCGGCGACGACGCCCTCGCGGCGTGCGGCGCCGAGAAGTGCTCCCAGGCGATCACCTCGCTGGGCAACCCGGTCATCTGGTGGCTCGGCACCCTGGCGGTGATCGTCGCCGTCTACCGGATCGCGACCCGCCGCGACTGGCGCGGGATCGCCGCGCTGTCCGGCATCGTCGCCGGCTGGCTCCCGTGGTTCCAGTACACGGGGCGGACGATCTTCACCTTCTACTCGATCGCGTTCACCCCCTGGGTGGTGCTGACCCTGGTGCACGTGCTCGGGCTCGGGCTGCAGAGCCGCGACCCCGTGCGGCGCCGGCGCGCGCTCACCGGCACCACGGCCGTCGTCGTGGTCGTGCTCGCCGTCAGCGCGTTCTTCTACCCGATCTGGACCGCGTGGGTCGTGCCGTACGACTTCTGGCACGTCCACATGTGGCTGCGCTCCTGGATCTGACCCGCCGGCCGGTTCCGCGCGCGGTCCCCGGGCAGGCCCCCGCCCCCGTCACGACCGGTCGACGTGCCAGTCCACCTGCGGGCTCGGGTACCAGGCCAGACCCTGCGCGTCCCAGTACGGTCCGTGCGCGGCGACCCGGTCGCGGAAGTCCTCCCAGTCGCACTGCTCGGGACGGGTCCACGCCACCTCGGCGATCGCGGCCAGGCGCGGCAGCAGCATCGTGGTGAGGTCGTCCAGGTCGCGCAGCGTCTCGGTCCACACCGCCGCCTCGACGCCGATCACCGAGCCGGCGGGCAGCCCGGGCACCAGCGTCGTCGGCTCCCAGTCGTAGGCGTCCCGCATCTCGATGTGCCCGGCCCACTCCAGGCCGAGGGAGGTGTCCGCGTCGTACTTCATGTCCAGGTACGCGCGCGACCCCGGGGACATGAGCAGCCGTGCGCCGGCCTGCGCGGCCGCCACGAACGGGGCGACGTCCTCGCGGGTGTCCCAGTACTGCACGACCGTGCCGGGCTCCAGCGGGGTCGTCGCCACCTCCTGCCAGCCGACCACCTTCTTGCCGGCGGCCCGCACCGCGTCGCTCGCCATCGCCACCAGCTGCGCGTACTCCCCGCGGTCCATCGTCAGCACCTCGTCGCCGCCGATGTGCACGTACTCGCCCGGCGTCACCGCCGCCACGTCGCCGAAGACGTCGCGCAGGAACGGCTCGGTGGCCGGCAGGTCCGCGCGCAGCTTGCTGAACCCGACCTCGATCCCGGTGTACGCCTCGGCCGGCACGCCCTCGGGCGTCAGCTCCCCGTAGGCGTGCAGGGCGGCGTTCACGTGCCCCGGCACGTCGATCTCGGGCACCACCCGGACGCCGCGCGCGGCGGCGTAGGCGACCAGCGCCTCGTACTCCTCGGTGGTGAAGTACCCGCCGGGGTCGCCGCCGACCGCGGTGCCGCCGGACCGTGCCGCCAGCTCCGGCCGCGACGGCAGGTCGAGCCGCCAGCCCTGGTCGTCCGACAGGTGCAGGTGCAGGACGTTCAGCTTGTACGACGCCATCAGCTCGACGACGACCCGCAGGTCGTCCGCGCCGAAGAAGTGCCGCGCGACGTCGACCGACAACCCGCGCCACCCGTGCACCGGCTCGTCCTCGACGTGCACCGGCCAGGCCGCGAACCCGCCGTCCAGCGGCCGCAGCAGCTGGTGCAGCGTCGCCAGCCCGCGCAGCAGCCCCTCGGGCGTGCCGGCGGCGATCTCCACCCGGTCCGGCGCCACGTCCAGCCGGTACTGCTCGCCCGTCAGGCCGTCGCCGCCCAGCAGCAGCGCGACGTCGCCCGGCTGCGTCGGCTCCGCGACCGCCCGGTACCGCACCTCGACGGTCGAGCCCGACACCCGGCTGAGCGCCTCGGCGGCCAGGACGCCGAGAGCCACCTCCGCCGGGCCGACGCCCACCGTGACGGTCGTGTCGGTGGAGACGACGAACGGGCCGCCCGGCCGCTCCTGCACGAACCGGGGCGCAGGGACGAGACGCAGGGGCGTGGACGGAGCGGGCACAGCGGTCCTTCCGGGACGACGGGTCGACGACGGGCCCTCCGGCCCGGCCCCCGCAGGACAGTGTGCCGTCTCGACCCCTGCTCCGGGAGGACTCGCGGGGACGACGCGCCGGACGTGCGGGGACGCGGGAGGTCGTGCGGCGGGAGGCGGCGTCCGGTCACGGCACGGGCGCAGCGAGGTCACGGGCAGGACGCGGCGCACCGCGCACGGCAACGATTCGGTCTCCATCCCCGGCGCCACCTCCCGCGGCGGGACGGGTGGCCCTACGGTCCTGGTCATGCGCACACCCGCGGCAGGACCGGTCCGGACCAGGACGCGCGCGCGGCGGGCCACGACCGCGCTCGCCCCGCTCGCCCTGCTGGCGCTGCTGCTGGCCGGGTGCGGCGCCGCGTCCTCGAGCGGCGACTCCGCCCAGAGCGAGGCCGGCGACGGGTTCGCCGCGGCCGACGACTCCGGCGGGGGCGCCGCCCCGGAGCAGGAGGCGGCGGGCGACGAGCAGGCGGCCGACGCGGACGCGGACGCCGTCGGCACCGCCGCGGCCGGCCGGCAGGTGATCACCTCCGGCGACGTCGGCCTCGTGGCCGCCGACCCGCGCGCCGCCGCCGACGCGGTGGTCGACCTGGTCGAGCGGGCCGGCGGACGCGTCGACGCCCGTCAGGAGACCGCCGCGCGCGAGGAGGAGGACGTCCTGGCGACCGCCGGCCTGACCGTGCGCGTGCCGGCCGACGCCCTGACCGAGGTGCTCGACGAGCTGGAGGAGGTCGGCGAGGTCCAGGACGTCGACCTGCGCTCCGAGGACGTCACCGCGACCGCGCAGGACCTCGACGCGCGCATCCGGGCGACCCGGCTGTCCGTCGCCCGCATCGAGGACCTGCTGTCCCGGGCGACGACGCAGACCGACATCATCGGCGCCGAGGACACGCTGACGGAGCGGCAGGCGGCGCTCGAGCAGCTGGAGTCCCAGCGCGCGCGGGTGGCCGAGCAGGTCGCGCTGTCGACGCTGCGGGTCTCGATCTGGCCCGCCACCCCGCCGGCCGAGGTCGAGCCCGGCGCCCGGGGCGGGTTCCTGGGCGGGCTGGAGTCCGGCTGGGCGGCGCTGGTGGCCGTGGCCGGCGTCGTCGTGCTGGTCCTCGGGGCGCTGCTGCCGTGGCTCGTGGTCGGCGCGGTGGTGACGGGCGTGGTGCTGCTGGTGCGCCGCTCCCTGCGCCGGCGCCGGCCGGCGGCGGACGACGGGACGCCCGGCCGGCCGGACGGTCCGGGCACCCCGGGAGGCGGGGCGGACGGTCCCGGCCCCGCGGCACCCGCCCCGGACGACCGCGAGCCGGTGGGCGCCGGATCGTCGCGCGGCTGACGGCGCGTCAGACGGGGACGACCGCCCGGCGCGCGTCCGGGTCGGTGGCCGCCAGCCGCCGCGCGAGGACCGCGCAGGTGGCGAGCTGCAGCTGGTGGAACACGATCACCGGCAGCGCGACCCCCGCCGCGGCGACCGGGCCGAACAGCACGCTCGCCATCGGCAGCCCGGTGGCGAGGCTCTTCTTCGACCCGCACATCAGCAACGCGATCCGGTCGGCCCGCGTCA
>DAMBCY010000230.1:0-6386 GCA_032056255.1 Cellulomonas sp.
CGTGCCGCGCGCGATGCCCGCGGGGGACTGCATGGCGGTCCACTGCTGGCTCATCGACTCCAGCAGCGCCGAGTCGGGGGCCGTGAGGTGGAACCGGGCGTGGGTGGCGTCGACCGCCTCGACGGACTCGACCTTCTGCACGGCCAGGTAGCCCGTCGACGAGCCGGTGTCGGGATCCTGCAGGTGCTCGACGTTGACCCGGACCGCCTCGGCGTCGAACGGCGTGCCGTCCGTGAACGTCACGTCGTCCGCGAGGGTGAAGTCCCAGGTGAGGCCGTCGTCGCTGACCGTCCACGCGGTGGCGAGCCACGGGAGGATCGTGCCGTCGGCGTCCCGGCCGACCAGCGGCTCGAGGTACTGCGTGCTGATCAGCGCCTGCGGGTAGTTGCCGCCGACGTGCGGGTCGAGGCAGGTGGGCTCGGCGTCGCCGGTCGCGTACACCAGCGTGCCGCCCTCGGCGGGGGTGCCGGCGCCGGTGGCGGCGTCGTCGGGGCTGCCGCCGGTGCAGGCGGCCAGCGCGAGCGCGAGGACGGCCGACGAGGCAGCAGCGCCGAGGGCACGGACGGGACGAGGGGCGACGGTCACGGATCCACCTTCGGACGACGTTGTTGTACGGCGTCCAACAATAGGCCGCTCGGGGCGGCGGATCGCCCGCGGCCGGTGTGACGCTCGTCCTACGATGACGCGGTGCCGACCGCCGACCCCGCCCCGCGCCGCTCCGGGCGACCGCCCGCGTCCTCACGGGCGATGCTCGAGGAGGCCGCCGGCGAGCTGTTCCTGGAGCGCGGGTACGCCACGACGTCGGTCGCGGACATCACGCAGCGCGCGGGCGTCTCGCGCAGCACGTTCTTCAACTACTTCCCCGCGAAGTCCGACCTGCTCTGGGCCGCGTTCGACGAGCGGGTCGACCGGCTGCGCGCCGCGCTGGCAGCCGGCGCGGACGCACCGGTCGGCACGGCGCTGGCCGGCGCGCTGCACGACCTCGCCGCCGACCTGCCCGCCGACCACGTGGCGCTCGCGTTCACCCAGGCCGACGCCATGGGGCTCGGGGACGAGCTGCGGCTCGCCGCCGCCCGGCGGACGGCCGACCTCGGCGGCCTGCTCGCGGCCCACGCGTCCGGCCGGGGAGTGGACCCGCTGCACGCGCACGTCGCCGGGACGGCCTGGGCGGGCGCGCTGGTCGCGGCGATCGAGGCGTGGGCGCTCGCCGGCGCCGACCGCACCCGCCTCCCGGACCTCCTGGACCGGGCGCTCGAGCCGGTGCGGGGGGCGCTGCCCGGGTAGGCCGCGGGAGAGCCCGGCCTGTGGACGACCGCCGGAGGACCCGGCGACGACCGTACGGTCGAGATCATGACCCGGACACGCCCCGCACGATCCAGCTGTTGCGCCCGACCCCGTGTACAAGGTAACTTGTGTTTCGCGAGCCGCTGATCCTGGGCAGCGCGCACCGGCACGGCGTCCCTGACGAGGACATCCGGCACGTGCTCCGCGAGCACGTCGCCACCTACGACGTCGGCGAGGGCATGACCATGGTCATCGGCCCGGACCGCACCGGCGTCCTCGTCGAGGTCGGCGTCGTGGAGGCGTACGACACCCTGTGCGCCGTCCACGCCGTGCGACCGGTCCGAGACAGGTTCCTGAGGAGGAGATGACGTGCCCCGATCGCTCGACGACATCCTCGCCCGGTCCGAACAGCTCGCGGACCGGTTCGAGGCCTACGAACCGGCACCGGAGGACCGCGGGACGGTCTCGCCCGTGACCGCCGTGCGCCTCGCGGCGCTCCGCCGTGACGCGGCCGAGCGCGACCTCGCCGACGCCGTCGCGGCGGCACGGCAGCGGGGCGGCACGTCGTGGAGGCTGATCGGCGAGCTCGTCGGCACGTCGGGCGAGGCCGCCCGGCAGCGCTACGGCAAGCACGCCGCCCGCTGACCCCCACCCCGGCGCAGCGGTCCCCGTGCCCGGCTCGTGCTGCGCGAAGGGCGAGCGGGCTCCTAGGGTCGGGGCATGAGCGACTCCGGACTGCGCCAGGCCCAGGACAAGATGACGGCGGCGGGCGTGGCGCCCACCGCGATCGAGGTGTTCACCCACTACTACCGCGAGCTCGAGGCGGGGGCGACGGGGCTCATCCCCGAGGACACGATCGACCCGCTGCTCGACCCGCCGCAGCTGGCCGACGTCGCGATCGACGCCGAGGCGGCGCGCGAGGCGCTCGGCCGCACGGCGGTCATCAAGCTGAACGGCGGCCTCGGCACCTCGATGGGCATGGACCGGGCGAAGTCGCTGCTGCCGGTGCGGGACGGGAAGTCGTTCCTGGACCTGATCGTCGAGCAGGTGCAGCACGCGCGCGCCGCGCACGGGGTCCGGCTGCCGCTGGTGCTGATGAACTCGTTCCGGACCCAGGACGACTCCCTCGCGGCGCTCGCCCGGCACGACGGGCTCGCGGTGGACGGCCTGCCGCTGGACTTCCTGCAGAACCAGGAGCCGAAGCTCCGCACCGACGACCTGACGCCGGTCTCGTGGCCCGCGGACCCGACGCTCGAGTGGTGCCCGCCCGGCCACGGGGACCTGTACACCGCGCTGCTGGCCTCGGGCGTGCTGCAGCAGCTGCTCGACGCGGGCTTCCGGTACGCCTCGATCTCGAACTCCGACAACCTCGGGGCCGCCCCGGACCCCACCATCGCGGGCTGGTTCGCCGCCTCGGGCGCTCCCTACGCCGCGGAGGTCTGCCGGCGCACCGCTGCGGACCGGAAGGGCGGGCACCTGGCCGTGCGGAAGTCCGACGGGCGGCTGATCCTGCGGGACACCGCGCAGACCCCGCCCGACGAGATGGACTACTTCACGGACGAGCACCGGCACCCGTACTTCCACACGAACAACCTGTGGTTCGACCTGGAGCAGCTGGCCGCGGCGCTGGACTCCCGGGGCGCGGTCCTGGGCCTGCCGCTGATCCGGAACGTCAAGACGGTCGACCCCACGGACGCGGGATCGCCCGAGGTGTTCCAGGTCGAGACGGCCATGGGCGCCGCGATCGAGGTGTTCGAGGGCGCGACGGCCATCGCGGTCGGCCGCGAGCGGTTCCTGCCGGTCAAGACCACGAACGACCTCCTGCTGATCCGCTCGGACGCGTACGACCTGGCCGAGGACTCGACGCTGCGGCTCGCCGTCGAGCAGGCGCCGCTGGTCGACCTGGACCCGACGGTCTACAAGACGGTCGGGCGGTTCGAGGAGCGGTTCGCGGCGGGCGCGCCCTCGCTGCGCGGCGCCCGGTCCCTCACGGTGCGCGGCGACTGGACGTTCGGACCGGACGTGGTCGCGACCGGCGACGCGACCGTCGGCGCGGACGGCGCGCCGGGCGAGATCCCGGCGGGGGCGACGATCGGGGACTGACACCGGCGGCCGGCCGCCGGCGTCGGATCGTCGCGCGGCGACGTGTCGGACCCGCGCAGTAGCGTGCTGCCACCCAGTCCCGGCTCGGAGCGGAGGCGTCATGACGGACAGCACGCAGCACCCGGAGACCGCGGAGCCCGACCTCGTCGAGCCGCCGGTCGACGGGGACGAGGTCGCCACCCTGCTCGGCTCGCTCGAACGCTGCCGGGCGACGTTCGCCTGGAAGGTCGGCGGCCTCGACCACGCCGCCCTGACCGCCACGCACGGCGGCTCCTCGATCACCCTGGGCGGCCTCGTGAAGCACCTGGCGTTCGCCGAGGTGCTGTGGTTCTGCACCCGGCTGGTCGGCGAACGGCCCGGCGATCCCTGGGAGGACGCCGACTGGGACGCCCAGCCCGCGTGGCCGTGGACCTCCGCGGCCGACGACGAGCCCGAGCAGCTGTACGCGCTGTGGCGCGAGTCCGTCGTGCGCGCCCGCGCGGGGATCGACCGGGCGCTGGCCGACGGCGGTCTCGACCACCGCGCGGTCTGGTGGGACGGCGAGGACGACCGGCCGAAGCCCACGCTGCGCCGGATGCTCGTCGACCTCATCGAGGAGTACGCACGGCACAACGGCCACGCCGACCTGTACCGGGAGTCGATCGACGGGCTCGTCGGCGAGGACCCGCCGGCCGTGCCGGCGCTGTACCCGCGGCCCGCGGGTCGGGGGTAGGCGACCTCGCTCGCCCCCGGCCCGGCACGGGACGCGCTGGCCTCCGGACGACGGTGCGTCACCGTCGGCGACACGGGCCGCCGGACCTGGCCGCCGGACCTGGCCCGACGGTCCTGCGGCGACCCCTCCTAGTCCGCGGGCGCCGGCCGCCGCGGCGCCATCCCCGCGGCGCGGTACGCCGCGTCCACCACCCGCATCGCCTCCACGGCCTGCGTGGTCCCGGACACCGGGTCCGCCCCGCGCAGCACGGCGTCGGCGAACGCCCGGAGCATGAACACGTACGACCCCGTCGGGTCCACGGGCTCCTCGACGCTGCCGTCCTCGCGCTCGACGACCACCCGGCCGCCGTGCTGCGGCGCGTACGGCTGGTGCACGGTCAGGGTGCCGGCGGTGCCGACCAGCCGGGCCCGGATGCGGGCGTCGGGCTCCACCATGCTCGCCCGCAGCGTGCCGGTGACCCGGTTCGGCAGGTCGAGCAGCACCGTGGTGTCCGCGTCGACCCCGTCGACCTCGTGCGCCGTCGCCGACCGCACCTCCGGGGTGCCGAGCAGCACGGTGAGCAGCCGCAGCGGGTACACGCCGAGGTCCATCAGCGCCCCGCCACCCATCGCCTCCTGCCAGCGGATGTCGGAACGGTCGGTGATGTCGACGCGGAAGTCGGCCTCCGCCTCCCGCACCTGGCCGATCGCGCCGTCCGCGAGCAGCGCCGCGACCTGCGCCCACATCGGGTGGTGCTGCGAGTGGAACGCCTCCATGACCACCAGGCCGCTCCCGGCCGCGAGGGCCGCGACCTCCTCGGCCTCGGCCGCGTTCGCGGTGAACGGCTTCTCGCACAGCACGTGCTTCCCGGCCTCGATCGCGCGGCGCGTCCACACGCCGTGCAGCGCGGCGGGCGTGGGGACGTAGATCGCGTCGACCTCGGGGTCGGCGAGCAGGGCGGCGTAGTCGTCGAGCACCCGGGGGATGCCCTCGCGCTCCGCCGTCGCGGCGGCACGGTCCCGGTCGCGGGCCGCGATCGCGACGACCTCGACCTCCGGGACGGACGCGGCGGGCACCACCACCGCGTCGTGCAGGATGCGGGCAGCACCGAGGACCCCGAGACGCACCGTCGACATGCGCTCCAGCGTACGAGCGTGCGGCGGTCCTGGCGTGGACGCCAGGGCCTCCGCGCACCGGTTCACCCAGGTCGACGTGCTCACCGCCGACCCCGACCTCGGCAACCCCCGGCCTGGTCCGGGTCGGCGGCGCGACGGTGACCTGCATCGACGGCCGGGTGCTCATCCCAGCCACGGGAACGGCTATCGCACAGGGGTGAGGGGAGGCTAACCTTCCCTCTGCTGCCGTGCCGTCAGGCCGGACAGCACCCGCCGTCGAGAAGGTGCGCCGTGGTCGCCAACTTCCTCATCGGCCTGCGCGAGGGCCTCGAGGCCGCGCTGGTCGTGAGCATCCTCGTCGCGTACCTGGTGCGGTCCGGCCGCCGTGAGCTGCTGCCCGCGCTGTGGACCGGCGTCGCGGTCGCCGTCGGGGTGTCGCTCGGGTTCGGCGCGCTGCTGACGTTCGGGCCCAAGGGGCTGTCGTTCGAGGCGCAGGAGGCGATCGGCGGCACGCTGTCGATCGTCGCGGTCGGCCTGATCACCTGGATGATCTTCTGGATGGCGAGGACCGCCCGCCACCTGCGGTCCGACCTGCACCACAAGCTCGACGAGGCGGTGTCGGCCGGCCGTGGCGCGGTGGTCGTGATGGCCCTGCTCGCCGTCGGGCGCGAGGGCCTGGAGACGGCCCTGTTCCTCTGGGCGGGCGCGCAGGCGACCTCCGACGGGACCGCCGGACCGCTGCTCGGCGCCGCGCTCGGCATCCTCGTCGCCGTCGTGATCGCCTGGCTGATGTACCGCGGTGCGGTGCGGCTCGACCTGCGGCAGTTCTTCGCCTGGACCGGGCTGTTCCTCATCCTGGTCGCCGCCGGCGTGCTCGCCTACGGGGTGCACGACCTGCAGGAGGCCGGGATCCTGCCGGGGCTGCACGTCCTGGCGTTCGACGTCTCCGCGCAGGTCCCACCGAGCAGCTGGTACGGCACCCTGCTCAAGGGCGTCCTCAACTTCTCCCCCGCGACCACCTGGCTGCAGGCGGTCGCCTGGGTCGCCTACGTCGTCCCCGTGCTGACGATCTTCATCCGCACCACCTGGGGCCACCGGCCCGCACCGCCCGCCCGCGCCGCCGAGGGCACCCCGCGCCCGGCCGCCGCCCAGTCCTGACGCCACGCGCGTCACGACCTGACGTCCCCACCCGG
>DAMBCY010000231.1:0-6372 GCA_032056255.1 Cellulomonas sp.
GTGGACCTGGTCGGCCTGACCGGGGTCGGCCCGGTGCCGGACCAGGACGTCGCGCTGCGGCTCGTCGTGCTGGTGGACCGGCTGTACGACCGGGACGTGCCGGTGCTGCTCGGCGGGGCGGGGGAGTCCGGGCTGTTCTCCGCGCCGATGCTCGCCGGGGGGTACCGGAAGAAGTACTTCCGGGCGCTGTCGCGGCTGGGGGCGCTCGCGGAGCGCGGGCGGGAGACGGCGGCCGCGCGCGGCTGACGCCCGGCCGACCCGTCAGGCCCGTCAGACCCGTCAGGCCCGTCAGACGACGACCGCGACCGACCGGGGGCCGAGCACCAGCTGTGCGCCCGCGCCGTCGGGACCGGGCGGCAGCAGGCGCGCGGTGGCCCAGGACGCCGCGACGCGCAGGTTCTCCCGGTCCGACGCCAGCGGGACGGTCCGCTCGGTCGCCGCGAGGTTCACCACCACCCGCGCGTCGCCCCGGTGCAGCACCAGCCAGTCCGCCCACGCCCCGTCGGCGGGCACGACGTGCCCGGGCGCCCACGTGAGGTCGGTCCGGCCGCGGTCGCCCGACCCGAGGTCGGGGACGTCCCGGCGCAGCGCGGTCAGCGTGCGGTACCAGTCGAGCATGCGGGCGTGCCCCGGCAGCGCGGGCTCGTCCCAGTCGAGCCGGCTCGCCGCGGCCGTCGCCGGGTCCTGCGGGTCGGGGACGGTGAACGTCTCCTCGTCGGCCCCGTACGTGGCGGCCCAGCCGTGCCCGCCGAACTCCCGCGCCCGGCCCTCGCGCACCGCCCGGGCCAGCTCGGGCTCGGGGTGGTCGGTGACGTACAGCCACGGCGTGCGGGCACCCCACTCCTCGCCCATGAACAGCATCGGCGTGAACGGGGACAGCAGCACGAGCGCGGCCTCGGCGGCCAGCGCGCCGTCGTCCAGCGTCGCCGACGGGCGGTCGCCGAGCGCGCGGTTGCCGACCTGGTCGTGGTCCTGCCCGAAGACCACGAACCGGTGCCCGTCGACGTCCGGCGGCACCGGCCGGCCCCAGTCCCGGCCCCGGAACGTCGAGAAGCCGCCGTCGTGCACGAACACGTCGCGGTAGGCCTTCCGCAGCGTCTCCGGCGCGCCGAAGTCGACGTAGTAGCCGTGCCGCTCGCCGGTGAGCAGGGCGTGCAGCGCGTGGTGCACGTCGTCGGCCCACTGCGCGGTCATGCCCCAGCCGCCGGCGGCCGTCGGGGTCACCGAGACCGGGTCGTTCAGGTCGACCTCGGCGACCAGCGACAGCGGCCGGCCCAGCCCGGTGGCCAGTGCGGCGACCTCGTCGGAGAGCTGGGCGAGCAGGTGCCGCGGCGAGTCGTCCACCAGCGCGTGCACGGCGTCCAGCCGCAGGGCGTCCACGTGGAAGTCCCGCAGCCAGCGCAGCGCGCTGTCGACGATCCACCGGCGCACGTGCGTGGCGCCGTCGCCGTCCAGGTTGATCGCGGCGCCCCACGGGGTGTGGTGGGCGTCGGTGAAGTAGGGGCCGAACTCGCCCAGGTAGTTGCCGGACGGGCCGAGGTGGTTGTGCACGACGTCGAGGCAGACCGCGAGCCCGGCGGCGTGCGCGGCGTCCACGAACCGCTGCAAGGCCGCGGGGCCGCCGTAGGGCTCGTGCACGCCGTACAGGCCCACGCCGTCGTACCCCCAGCCGCGCACGCCGTTGAACGGCGCGAGCGGCAGCAGCTCGACCACCTCCACGCCGGTCGCGACCAGGTGGTCGAGCCGGGCCGCGGCGGCGTCGAGCGTGCCCTCGGGCGTGAACGTGCCGACGTGCAGCTCGGAGACGACCGCGCCGCGCACGTCGCGCCCGGCCCAGGAGCCGTCGGTCCACGCGTGCCGCGACGGGTCGAACACCCGGCTCGCCCCGTGCACGCCGCCCGGCTGCCAGCCGCTGCGCGGGTCGGGCCGCGGGTCGCCGCCGTCCAGGGCGAACGCGTAGTCGGTGCCGTGCGGCAGGTCGCGGTCGGTGGTCCACCAGCCGTCCCCGGTCGCGACGAGCGGGACGGTCTCGGCCCCGGCGTCGTCCGCCGCGGGCAGGTGCAGGTCGACGCGGTGCGCGGACGGGGCCCAGACCTCGCCGGGCCGCACGGGGCGGGGACGGTCGGTCACGCGTCGGTCCTCCGGACGAGCAGGGCCACCGGGAGCCGGTCGAGCAGGTCGGCGAGCAGGACCACGCCGCCGTCCACGGCCCGGTCGGCCAGCACGTCGTGCCACTCGCCCTCGGGCAGGGCGACCGTGTGCTCGCCCCACCCGCCGAGCCGGTCCACCATGGCGGCGAGCCGGGTGGCGACGACGGCCACCCGCGGCTCGCCGTCGGCGGTGCGGGCGTAGGTGAGCACGTGCCCCGACGAGTGCGGCAGGGCCGTGATCCCGGCGCCGGGGCCGACGAACGCCTCGGGCACGTCCCGGCGCAGCCGCAGGGCGCGGGACGTGATCAGCAGCTTCTCGTCCGCGAGGTCGCGTGCGCCGGCACCCTCGTCGAGCCGGGCGAGCCGGGCGGCGATCGCCTCGTGGTCCACCGGCCGGCGGTTGTCCGGGTCGACGAGCGCCACCGCGGGCACCTCGGTGCCCTGGTAGACGTCGGCGACGCCCGGCAGCGTGAGCTGCACGAGCTTCTGGCCCAGGGTCGCGGCGCGCACGGCGTCCCGGGTGCGGTGCTCCCACTCGGTGAGCAGCTCACCGACCCGCGGGTCGGTGAGCGACTGGGTCGCGACGTCGAGCACGGCGCGCTCGTACGCCTCGTCGGGGCTGGTCCAGGACGTGTGCTCCTTCGCCTCGCGCACGGCCTTGGTCAGGTACCCGGTGAGGCGCTCGGACCCGATCGGGCCGTCCGCGGTCCAGGTGCCGGCGAGGGTCTGCCACAGCAGGTTCTCGGTGCGGCCGTCCAGCAGGGTGCTGCGGTACGGGGCCGAGGCGGCGCGCAGCCGCCCGACCAGCTCGGCCCACTCGACGGGCAGCTCGGACAGCACGCCGAGCCGGGCCCGGACGTCCTCGCTGCGCTTGGTGTCGTGGGTGGAGAGCGCGGTCATGCCGAGCGGGCTCTGCTGCTGGGCGCGCACCGCCCACGCCAGCAGCTCGGTGGGGGACAGGGCGAACCGCTCGGGCTCGCCGCCGACCTCGGTGAGCGACACCAGGTGGGTCCAGCGGTAGAACGCGGTGTCCTCCACGCCCTTGGCCATCACGGCGCCGCAGGTCTGCTGGAACCGGACCACCAGCTCGTCGCGCTGCGGCTCGCGGGTGCGTCCGGCGCTGCCCACCTCGCGGCCGAGCAGCAGGTCGACCAGCACGTCCATCGTCTCGGCGCGCTCGGGGCTCAGGCGGCTGCGGGCGGTGCGCGCGGCCTGCTCCAGCACCTCGACGTCCGCCGGGTGCGGGGTGCGGCCCGGCACGACGTACGCGCGGTACCGGTCCATCGCGACCAGCAGCTCGACCAGGCAGTCGTGCAGGGAGCGCCAGGTGTGGTCCCGCAGCCGCAGGTCGCCCCGGCAGATCTCCGCGGCCAGCCCGGTCAGCCGGTACACCTCGGCGTACAGCGCGCGGTCGACCACCTGCCGCTTCGCGACGTCGACGACCTCGGGCAGCGCGTCCGAGGGCTCCCCGGTGAGCCGGTGCATGAGCGCGCCGAGGCGGGCACCGCCCCCGGGGTCGACGAACGCCTGCTGGATCCGCCACAGCGCCTCGTAGCCGGTGGTGCCGGCCGTGTCCCAGTCGGCGGGCAGCTCCTCGTCCCCCTGCAGGATCTTCTCCACGGCGACCCACGCGCCCCCGGAGCGCTCGCGCAGCCGCTCGAGGTACCCGCCCGGGTCGGCGAGCCCGTCGGGGTGGTCGATGCGCAGCCCGTCCAGGACGCCCTCGTCGAGCAGGCGCAGCACCAGGGCGTGCGTCGCGTCGAACACCGCCGGGTCCTCGACCCGGACCGCGGCGAGCGTGCCCACGTCGAAGAACCGCCGGTAGTTGAGCTCCTCGTCGGCGACCCGCCAGTACGCGAGCCGGTAGTGCTGGCGTTCGAGCAGCTCGGCCAGCGGCAGCGACTCCGTGCCGGGCCGCACGGGGAACGCGTGGTCGTGGTAGCGCAGCACCGGCTGCGGCGCGTCGCCGTGCCCGGGGACGACCTCGTGCTCGAGGTGGAGCTCGCCCGAGGCGAGCACGTCGCCGATCCGCCGCCCCAGCACCGGCATGAGCACGTCGCCGGCGCCCGCGGACCAGTCCACGTCGAACCACGACGCGTAGGGCGAGTCGGGGCCCTCCGCGAGCACGGACCACAGCGCCCGGTTGTGCCAGGCGGGCGTCGGCACGGCCATGTGGTTCGGCACGATGTCGAGCACCAGGCCCAGCCCGGCGGCGTGCGCGCGCTCGGCGAGCCGGCGCAGCGCGGGCTCGCCGCCGAGCACGGGCGACACCTCGTCGTGGTCCACGACGTCGTACCCGTGCGTCGACCCGGGCGCCGCGGTGAGCACCGGTGACAGGTACACGTGCGTGACGCCGAGGTCCGCCAGGTAGGGCACCAGGGCGGCGGCGTCGTCCAGCGTCAGGTCCGCGCCGAGCTGCAGCCGGTACGTGGACGTCGGCACCGGCCGGCCCGGTGCGGGCAGGCGGTGGGGCGAGGTGCGGGGCTCGTTCCCGCGGTCGACGGTCACGCGCCCCGCTCCGGGCCGGCGGCGGTCCCGGCCCCGGTCGTGGCGGCCGTGCCGCCGGAGCCCCCGGACAGCCCGGAGGTCGCCGGCGGCTCGGCGCCGGCGGGCAGCGAGGTCGTCGCGGGGGCCTGGGTGATCGGGTCGACCTGCTGCACCGGCGGCCGGGACAGCACGACCGTGGACCGGTGGGCGAGCTCGATCGTCGTGGAGTGCGCGATCTCGTCGCCCGGCGCGAGCTGGTGGTCGCTGTCCAGCGCGACGGTCCAGGTCTCGCCGTACTCGGCGTCGGGCAGGGTGAACGAGGTCGGCTCCGGCTGCGCGTTGAACAGCACGAGGAACGAGTCGTCCACGATCTCCTCGCCGCGCAGGTCGGGCTCGGCGATCGCGTCGCCGTTGAGGAACACCATGACCGCCCGGGCGAACTCCTCCTGCCACTGGGCGTCCGACATGTGCGTGCCCGCGGGCGACAGCCACGCGATGTCGCGCAGGTCGGACTCGCCGCCGCGCTCGGGGGCCCCCGCGAAGAACCGGCGCCGGCGGAACACGGGGTGGTCCTTGCGCAGGTGCACGACCCGGCGGGCGTACTCGAGCAGCTCGGTGTCGTGGGTGTCGAGGTCCCAGCTCTGCCAGGAGATCTCGTCGTCGTGGCAGTAGACGTTGTTGTTGCCCCGCTGGCTGCGGCCCATCTCGTCGCCGTGCGCGATCATCGGCACCCCCTGGGACAGCAGCAGGGTGGTGAGGAAGTTGCGCCGCTGCCGGCCGCGCAGGTCGAGCACCTCGGGGTCGTCGGTGGGGCCCTCGACGCCGCAGTTCCAGGACCGGTTGTGGCTCTCGCCGTCCCGGTTGCCCTCGCCGTTGGCCTCGTTGTGCTTCTCGTTGTAGGCCGTGAGGTCGGCCAGGGTGAACCCGTCGTGCGCGGTGACGAAGTTGACGCTCGCGATCGGCCGCCGCCCGGTGTGCTCGTACAGGTCCGAGGACCCGGACAGCCGGCTGGCGAACTCCGCCAGCGTCGAGGGCTCGCCGCGCCAGAAGTCGCGCACGGTGTCGCGGTACTGCCCGTTCCACTCCGACCACAGGGGCGGGAACCCGCCGACCTGGTAGCCGCCGTCACCGAGGTCCCACGGCTCCGCGATGAGCTTGACCTGGCTGATGACCGGGTCCTGCTGGACGATGTCGAAGAACGCGCTGAGCCGGTCGACCTCGTGGAACTGCCGGGCGAGGGTCGCCGCGAGGTCGAACCGGAACCCGTCGACGTGCATGTCCTGCACCCAGTAGCGCAGCGAGTCCATGATGAGCTGCAGCACGTGCGGGGAGCGCATGAGCAGCGAGTTCCCGGTACCGGTGGTGTCGAAGTAGTGCGCCGGGTCGTCGTCGACCAGCCGGTAGTACGAGGCGTTGTCGAGGCCGCGGAACGACAGCGTCGGGCCCAGGTGGTTGCCCTCGGCGGTGTGGTTGTAGACCACGTCGAGGATCACCTCGATGTCGGCGGCGTGCAGCGCCTTGACCATGGCCTTGAACTCCTGCACCTGCTGCCCGCGGCTGCCGAAGGCGGCGTAGGCGTTGTGCGGCGCGAAGAACCCGATGGTGTTGTACCCCCAGTAGTTCGACAGGCCCCGTTCCTGCAGCGACGGGTCGTTGACGAACTGGTGCACCGGCATCAGCTCGACGGCCGTGACGCCGAGCGTGGTGAGGTGCTCGATCACGGCGGGGTGCGCGA
>DAMBCY010000232.1:0-6364 GCA_032056255.1 Cellulomonas sp.
CCCTGGCGCTCGTGCTGGACCTGTGGCTCGCGGCCCTGCTCGTCGGCGTCGCGCTGATCGCGGTGGCCGCGGGGTGCGCCGCCTGGGGCCGGCAGCGCCTGCCGCAGCCCGTCCGGGTCGCCCCCGCGGTGCCGGCGACCGCGCCCGACGCCGAGGAGCTCGTGCACCCCTGGGCGGACTGACCGCGCGTCCGGCCTGCGCCGACCGCGCCGACGGGCCAGACTGGACCGGAACGTCACGCGTCCCCACGAAGGAGCACCCGGATGACAGCCACATCGGGCAGCGGGTCCGGCCCCGAGCCCTCGATCGGCCAGCTCTTCAGCCGGCTCGCCGAGCAGACCGCGCGCCTCGTCCGTGCCGAGATCGACCTCGCGAAGGCCGAGCTCGCTCAGAAGGCCAAGGCGGCGGGCATCGGTGCGGGGTTGCTCGCGGGCGCGGCGTTCCTCGGCTTCTTCACGTTCGCCGTGCTGCTGACCACGATCATCCTCGCGCTGAGCGAGGCCGTGCCGCCGTGGCTCGCGGCGCTGATCGTGCTGGTCGTGATGGCGGCCCTCACCGCGGTGCTCGGCCTGCTGGGCGTGAAGAGCCTGCAGAAGAGCACCCCGCCGACCCCCGAGAAGGCCGTCGCCGGCCTCAAGGAGGACGCCGAGACCGTGTCCCGCTCGTTCCAGGAGGGTCTGCGCCGATGAGCGACAGCACGCCCAAGCCCACGATCGGCGACCTCGAGACCGAGGTCGCCCTGACCCGGGACCAGCTGGCCGGCACCGCCGACGCGCTCGCCGCACGGCTCAGCCCGCAGCGGCAGGTCGCCGACGTGAAGGCGGGTGCGCGCAAGCTCGTGCGCGACGCCGTCGGCACCGACCCAGCGGCGGACCCCACGAACCGGGACCGGGCGCGGATCGTCCTCGCCGCCGGGGTCGGGGCCGTCGTGCTGGCGGTCGTGCTGCTCGCACGCCGCTGAGCGGTCCCGGGCCGGGTCAGGCCCGGGACTCGTGCGCGAGCAGCGCGCGCTTGACGTCCAGGCCGTAGTAGTACCCGCCGAGCGACCCGCCGGTGCGCAGCACCCGGTGGCAGGGCACGAACGGCGCGATCAGGTTCCGCGCGCACGCCGACCCCGCCGCGCGGACGGCCGCCGGGCTGCCCGCCGCGACCGCGAGCTCCGCGTAGGTCGCGGTCCCGCCGGGCGGGATCGCACGCATCGCCCGCCAGGCGCGCTGCTGGAACGGGCCGCCGGGCTGGTCGACGGGCACCGCGTCCAGCGCGTCGACCTCGCCCGCGCCGTACCGCGCGACGGCGTCCGCCACCAGCGCCGGGCCCGGGCCGCGGGCCGCCAGGTCCGCGGGCGCGAGGGCCTCGTGCCCGCGCGGGACGAGGGCGAGCGGCAGCCGGGCCAGCATCGTGGCGACCGGGGCGAAGCCGGCGGCGCGCACGACGCCGTCCGGGTCGAGGAGCACGGCGAGGTCGCCCGCGGGCGTCGGGAGGGTCACGGCCAGCAGCGGCTCCGCGGTCGTGGCCGGGAGCGCGACGGGCCCTGCGTCGGTGGTCGTCATGACTCCATCCTCCGTCGCGGAGAGGGGCGTTCTCCGGCGGTCCTCGGACATCGCGGTCGCGGGTCGGCTGACGGCGGTCGCCTCACGGTACCGCCGGGGCCGCGGTGCCCGGGGTCCCGGCGTGGGCCGCCGGGTCGTCGACGGACATCGCCGTCCACAGGTGCTGCGCCGCGTAGCCCCGCCACGGCCGCCAGCGCAGCGCGCGGTCCCGCACCGCTCGCGCAGGGGGCGCGTCGCCCTCGACGGACGTGTGCCGTCCGACCGCCCGGCGCAGGACCAGGTCGCCGTCGGGGAAGGCGTCCGGGTCGCCCAGGGCGCGCAGGGCGACGTACTCCGCCGTCCAGGGCCCGACCCCCGGCAGCGCCAGCAGCGCCGCGCGCACGGCGTCCCGGTCCGCCGCCGGGTCCAGCTGCAGCCCGGCGGCCGCCGCCGCGGCCAGCGCGAGGACCGTGGCCGCCCGGGAACCGGTCAGTCCGATCTCCCGGAGCGCCTCGAGCGGCAGGGCCGCCAGCGCGGCGGGGCGGGGGAACGACCGCAGCCCGCCCGGGCCGGGCTCGCCGTGCGCCGCGACGAGGCGCGCGGTGAGCGTCCGGGCCGCCTCCACCGACACCTGCTGCCCCAGGACCGCCCGCACGGCGAGCTCGTAGCCGTCCACGGTGCCGGGCACGCGCAGCCCGGGCCGGCGGGCGACCAGCGGCGCGAGCTCCGGGTCGTCCCCGAGCACGGCGGCCACGAGCGCGGGGTCGGCGTCGAGGTCCAGCCACCGGCGCACGCGGGCGACCGTCGGGGCGAGGTCGGCCAGCGAGCCGAGCTCGAGCTCGACGTCCACCCGCGACCCGTCGGGCGCCAGCCGGACCGTCACCGCGGCCGGTCCGTGCGCGGCGAGGACGAGCCGTCGGACGCGCAGCTCGGCGCCGGCGTCCTCGGCGACCTCCAGACCGGCCACGGCCCGGCGCTCGACGTGCGCGAACCACGCGGCGGCGTCGAACGGCGGGCGGTGCCGCAGGTGCAGCACCAGGTGGGCGCGGTCGACCGGTGGCCGGACGCCGCCGTCCGGCCCCGGCGCGCGGGTGCGGCTGCGGGCGCGCAGGTCCCGCGGGGTGGCCCCGAAGGTGGCGCGCATGACGTCGTTGAACTGCCGGACGCTCGCGAACCCGGAGGCGAAGGCCACGTCGGCCATCGTCAGCCGCGTCTCGTCCAGGAGGTGCCGGGCCAGCTGCGCCCGCCGGCTGCGCGCGATCTGCGCGGGTCCCGCGCCCATCTCGGCCACGACGACGCGCTGCAGGTGCCGGGCGCTCACGTGGAGCCGCTCCGCGAGCCCCTCGACCCCGACCTCGTCGACGACGCCCAGCGCGATCGCCCGGAGCGCCTGCGCGGCCAGGTCGGCGCGCGCGTCCCACTCCCTGCTGCCGGGCAGGGCGTCGGGCCGGCAGCGGCGGCACGCCCGGAAGCCCGCCGCGACGGCAGCGGCGGCGGACCGGTAGTAGCGGCAGTTCTCCTGCCGGGGGGTGCGCGCCGGGCAGGAGGGCCGGCAGTACACGCCCGTCGACGTCACCCCGAGGTAGAGCCGCCCGTCGTAGCGCGGGTCGCGCCCGCTGACCGCGCCGTACGCGACGGTGCGGTCGATCCAGTCGGGAAGGTCGTCCTGCGCGAGCGTCGTGGTCACCGCCCCACCCTCGTCCGTCGCCGAGCCACCATTCTGGCGGTTCCCGGACACGGTGGTGCGGACCGGCGCCGGACCGGTGGTGCGGGGCGGTGCTGCCCCGGGGGACCGTGACGCGGGCAGGCGTGCGCCCGCCGGCCTCCGACGGGGAGGCCGACGGGCGCCGGCGGCTGCCGCGCGGGGCTCAGGCCTCGCTGTCGCGCTGGCCGGGGATGCCGGTCAGGAGCTCACGGACCTCGGTCTCGCGGTACCGGCGGTGACCGCCGAGCGTGCGGATCGAGGAGAGCTTGCCGGACTTCGCCCAGCGCGTGACGGTCTTGGGGTCGACGCGGAAGAGCGTCGCGACCTCGGACGGGGTGAGCAGGATCTCGCTGTCGGTGTGGGGGGCGGACACGTCATACCTCCGGAGTGTTGTCCTCGGGTCGACGACGGCCACGCGGCCCCCTCGCCCGAGCTGTCAGAGACGTGGACGCCATCGGGACCTGCTTCGGGCATGGGCCCGGGCGGGACGTCGATGACGACCTCATAGCGCTGTACCCCCCTTGCGCCCCCACCGCGACGACCTTGTCACGAGCGAACTCCACACAACTAGTACCAACGTCCCATAACCGGACAAGCGGTAACTATCTCCACACTGTATGTCGTAACGGACATGACTGCGCGTCGAGGAGTGGGCCGATCGGGCGGTCGGTGCACGGGAGGCGTCACCCGATCGGGCTCCTCCGGTCGAGGATCCCGCCCTGCCCGCCCGCCCGACCACCCGCTCCGCCCGGCGCCGGGGCCCGGGCGCGGCGGTCCCGGACCACCCCCGGCCCGACCCGGGCGGCGCCCGATCCCCGGGCGGACGTGGCGAATCTCACACCCAGCGCGGTCGCCGCTGACGGCGGCCGCGCTGCGACCCGCCTCACTCCCCCGGCGAGTGGTCGGAACGGCGGGGGACCATGTACCGTTGCGACACGAACAGATGATTCAGCACCCCGGGGCCGCACGTGTGAGCACGGAGCCGCCCCGCTTCCACGTTAGAGGGGGTCGATGCCATGGGGCGCGGCCGTCAGAAGGCTAAGCAGACGAAGGTGGCCCGGGAGCTGAAGTACTTCAGCCCGGACACCAACTACCGCGCCCTGGAGCAGGAGCTCACGGGGCGCGGGAACGACTTCGTCCCCGACAGCCGCCAGGAGTCCGACGACGAGGGTGACGAGTACCCCCCTCGCTGGGCGGACGAGCGCTGAATCCCCGGTCGGCCGGCACGCGGCACGCGTGAGGTCGGCCCGCTGCGCGGCAGCACCCCCGAGAGCACCCGGCGACGGCGCCGCACACCCCTGAGGCGTGCGGCGCCGTCCCGTGTGCGGACGTCTCGCGCGCGGTGCCTCGCTGCGGCGAGCACCCGACGCACCGGCCCTCCGGGGAGCGGCCGGCTCGGCGCGCGGGGTGCGGGCGGCTCGGCGCGCGGGGTGCGCCGGGTCAGGCCGTGCGGTACGCGCCCGCGAGGCGGACGGCCCCGCCCTGGACGCCCTTGGTCCCCGCGACCAGGTCCGGGCTGCCCACGACGTCGCGGTCGTCGATCCCGCGGACCTCGCCGAGGTGCCAGGCGGTGAGCCCGAGCTCGACGGCGTGCCGCTGCACGGCGTCCGCGCCCGCGGCGTCGACGATCGCGACCATGCCGACGCCGAGGTTCAGCGTCCGCTCCAGGTCGGTCCACGGCACCCCGCCGGCGGCCTGCACCAGCGAGAACACCGGCGGCAGCGTCCAGGACCCCCGCGGCACGTCCGCGACCAGACCGGCCGGCAGCACGCGCGCGACGTTCGCCGCGAGCCCGCCCCCGGTGACGTGGCTGAACGCGTGCACGGCGCCGCCGGCCCGCTCGACGAGCGCCAGGCAGTCGGACGCGTAGACGCGGGTGGGCTCGAGCAGCTCCGCCCCGAGCGTGCGGCCGAGCTCCGGGACGTCGCGGTCCAGCGACCAGCCGGCGTGCGCGACCACCCGGCGGACCAGCGAGTACCCGTTGGAGTGCAGGCCGGAGGACCCCAGGGCGACCAGCACGTCGCCGGCCCGGACCCGCTCGGGCCCGAGCAGGCCGTCGGCCTCGACCACGCCGGTCGCGGCGCCCGCGACGTCGTACTCGTCCGGGCCGAGCAGGCCGGGGTGCTCCGCGGTCTCGCCGCCGACCAGCGCGGTGCCCGCCACCGAGCAGGCCGCCGCGATGCCGCGCACCACGTCCGCGATCCGCTCGGGCACGACGCGGCCGCACGCGATGTAGTCGGTCATGAACAGGGGCTTCGCGCCGACCACCACGATGTCGTCGACGACCATGCCGACCAGGTCGAAGCCGATCGTGTCGTGCACGTCCATCGCCTGCGCGATCGCGACCTTGGTGCCGACGCCGTCGGTCGACGTCGCGAGCAGCGGCCGGCGGTAGCCGACCAGCGCGGACGCGTCGAACAGACCGGCGAACCCGCCCACCCCGCCGAGCACCTGCGGGCCGTGCGTCGCGCGCACCGCGTCCTTCATCAGCTCGACGGCCTTGTCGCCCGCCTCGGTGTCGACGCCGGCGGCGGCGTAGGTGATGCCCTCGGTCACGGGTGCTCCAGCGCGTTCGAGCCACCCGTGCCCGGCATGGTGGCGGCGAGTCCGGCAGTGTGGTCGTCCGGAGCGCCGAGCGGCAGCTCGTTCTGCTCCAGCAGGTGCTTGCCGAGCCGGTCCTGGGACGGCAGCTCGATGGGGTACTTCCCGGTGAAGCACGCGGTGCACAGCTGCGCCGCGGGCTGGTCGGTGGCGGCGATCATGCCGTCCATGGAGATGTAGCCGAGCGAGTCCGCGCCCAGCGAGGACCCGATCTCCTGCACGCCCAGGCCGTTCGCGATCAGCTCGGCCCGGGACGCGAAGTCGATGCCGTAGAAGCACGGCCACTTCACGGGCGGGCTGCTGATCCGGACGTGCACCTCGGCGGCCCCGGCCTCACGCAGCATCCGGATCAGCGCGCGCTGGGTGTTGCCGCGCACGATCGAGTCGTCGACGACCACGAGCCGCTTGCCGCGGATGACCTCGCGCAGCGGGTTGAGCTTGAGCCGGATGCCCAGCTGGCGCAGGGTCTGGGACGGCTGGATGAACGTGCGGCCGACGTAGGCGTTCTTGGTCAGCCCCTGCCCGAACG
>DAMBCY010000233.1:0-2227 GCA_032056255.1 Cellulomonas sp.
CCCTCGTGGACCGCCGTGCCCGCCCGCGCCAGCACGCGGGCCACGACGTCGTCGGCGACCCGCTGGGCGTCGCGCGCGGCCTGCTGCGCGTCGACCGGGGCGTCGGTGACGTCCTGCTCGCGGGTGGGGAGGTCCTGGGGCTCGTTCACACGGTTCCTTCGGGGTGGGGGTCCGGGCGGCGCCGGGACGCCGCGCGTTCAAGCCTGGCACGCGCCGGACCACGTCGCGAGGCAATTCGCCACCGGCGGACGCCCCGGTAGGGTCGCGGACGTGACCGGCACCGAGCACTACTTCACCGCGGAGCCCGCCTCCCCCGACGAGCGCCGGTCGCGCACCGTGCACCTCGCGGGCCGGGACGTCACGGTCGAGACCGCGGGCGGCGTGTTCTCCCCCGACCACGTGGACGGCGGGACCGACGTGCTGCTGCGGCACGTCCCCGACCCGCCGCACGACGGGGACCTGCTGGACCTCGGCTGCGGCTGGGGCCCGGTGGCGCTCAGCCTCGCGCTGCTCGCCCCGCACGCGCGGGTGTGGGCGGTGGACGTGAACGAGCGCGCGCTGGACCTCACCCGGCGCAACGCCGCGTCGCTCGGGCTCGGGCACGTGACCGCGCTGCGGCCCGAGGACGTGCCCGACGACGTGCGGTTCACGACCATCTGGTCCAACCCGCCGATCCGGGTGGGCAAGGAGACCCTGCACGCGATGCTGCGGCAGTGGCTGCACCGCCTGCTCCCCGGCGGCGAGGCGTACCTCGTGGTGGCCAAGAACCTCGGGTCGGACTCGCTGCTGCGCTGGCTCGCCGACGAGCTCGCGGGCGTCGCGGTCGTCGACCGGGTCGCCACGGACCGCGGGTTCCGGGTGCTGCGGGTCGTCCGCGGCTGAGGCCCCGGCGGGACGGCCCGGCTCAGCCGGCGGCCGCGACGGCGGCGCGCGCCTGCGCGAGGCTCGGGACGCCGGTGGCCCGACCCACCGGGGTGCCCGCGGCGTCCAGGACCACGACCGTCGGGGTCGCGGTCACGCCGAACCGCTCGGCGAGGTCGGGCCGGTCGGCCACGTCCACCTCGACGTGCACGACGCCGTCGGCCGTCGCGACCACCCGCTCCAGCACCCGGCGGGTCGCCCGGCACGGGGCGCAGAACGCCGACGACAGCTGGACGAACGTCGCCGACGCGCCCAGCGGGTGCCGCAGCGCGGCGGCGTCGAGCGGGCGGGCGTCGGGGGTCACGTCAGGACGAACGCTCGCGGTGGGCCCGGGTGTTCCCACGGTCCGGTCGGCCGCGCGCGCCGCGTCGGCCGCGGACGTCAGCGGCCGAGGGACGCGAGGTCGACGTCGAGGTCCGCGACCAGCACGGCCGGCCCGGCCAGCTCGACGTGCCCGTCGGCGAGCACCGAGACCCGCACGGTGCCGCCCGGCACGTCCACGAGCCACGTGTCGGGCGCCCGGGGACCCGCCCACGTCCGCACCGCGAGCGCCGCGGCGCACGCGCCGGTCCCGCACGACCGGGTCTCGCCCACGCCGCGCTCGTGCACCCGCATGCGCACGTGCCCGAGCACGGTGCCGTCGGCGTCGCGCTCCTCCCCGAGCGGCACGACGAGCTCCACGTTGGTGCCGTGCGGCGGCACGGGCTCGACACCCGGCGCGCGCGTGAGGTCGGCGGCGTCGAGGTCGGCGTCGCCCGCGAGCGCCAGCACGGTGTGCGGGTTGCCCAGGTCGACGCTCAGCGCCGGTCGCGGCACGTCCAGTCCCGCGACGGCCACCTGCGCGTCGAAGCCTGCCGCCACCGCCTCCGCGCCACCCGGCAGGTGCCAGGGGCCCATGTCGACGGCGTACCAGGCGGCGTGCGGTGCGGCGGGGTCGGCCGCGCCGACGGTGCCCGCGACGCCGCCGACCACCTCCCGCACGCGCCGGACGCCCGCCCGGGTGCCGAGCACCAGCTCGCCCGCGGCAGGGTCCCAGAGGCCGAGCGCGCGGGCGTAGGCGGCGACCACGCGCACGCCGTTGCCGCACATCTCGGCGATCGAGCCGTCCGCGTTCCGGTAGTCCATGAACCACGTCGCCGCCGGGTCCTCGGCGAGCACCGCGCCGCCCTCGGGCAGGTCGGCGCTGGCGACGAGCCGGATCACGCCGTCCCCGCCGATCCCCGCGCGCCGGTCGGCGAGCGCCCGCACGAGCTCCGCGTCCAGGTCGACGCCCGCGCGTCCGTCCAGCAGGACGAAGTCGTTCTGC
>DAMBCY010000233.1:2237-6339 GCA_032056255.1 Cellulomonas sp.
GCGTGCCGTGACCCTTGGTCACGCGCAGCACCCGCTGGGCCCCGGTGATCGCGGGGGACGCGCTCGGCGCGGCCTGGCTGCCGGGCGCTGCGGCGGGGGCGGTCATGAGCCCAGACTACGGCGCGGCGCCGGGTCGTCCGTGGCGAGGCCGAGCGTGCCGGCGTCCGCCCGCGCCACGAGCGCGAGCGCGCGGTCCAGCAGGTCCGGGTCGCGCGAGTCCAGCCAGTGCACCCGCGGGTCGCGGCCGAACCAGCCCATCTGCTTGCGGGCCAGCCTGCGGGTCCCCGCGACCACCCGCGCGCGGGCCTCGTCCTCGGTGATCTCGCCGCGCAGCGCGGCCAGCACCTCCGCGTACCCGACCGCCCGGGACGCGGTACGGCCGATGCCGTGCGCCAGCAGGCCGCGCACCTCGTCGACCAGACCCGCCGCCCACATCCGGTCCACCCGGGCCTGCACGCGCTCGTCCAGGACCGCGCGGTCGCAGTCGAGGCCGATCTGGACCGCGGGGACCTCGTAGTCGTGGCCCGGGAGGTTCGCCGAGTACCGCTCCCCCGTCAGCGCGATCACCTCGAGGGCGCGCACGATCCGCCGGGCGTTCCGCGGGCCGATGCTCTCCGCCGCCGGCGGGTCGAGCGCGGCCAGCTCGGCGTGCAGGGCGCGCGACCCCTCGGCCTCCACCCGCGCCTCCAGCCCGGCGCGCACCGCCGGGTCGGTCCCGGGGAACTCGATCCGGTCGAGGAGCGCGCGCACGTAGAGCCCGGAGCCGCCGACGACCACCGGGCGGCGCCCGCGCCCGCCGACCGCCGCCACGGCCGCGCGGGCGTCGCGCTGGTACGCCGCGACGGTCGCCTCCTCGTCCGGGTCGAGCACGTCCAGCAGGTGGTGCGGGACGCCGCGGCGCTCCGCGACGGCGAGCTTGGCGGTGCCAATGTCGAGCCCCCGGTACAGCTGCAGGGCGTCGGCGTTCACCACCTCCCCGGAGAGCCGCTCGGCGAGCGCCACCCCCAGGTCGGACTTGCCGGTCGCGGTCGGACCGACCACGGCGACGACGACGGTCAACGGGACTCCTCGGCTGGCGCGGGTGCGGGTACTCCGGGCGCGGGCGCTGCGGGCGCGGGTGGGGCCGTTGCGGGCGCGGGCGCGGACCACGCGACGACGGCGTGCTGCGCGCCGGCCAGGACCTCGGCGTGGTGCGCGGTGACGGTGACCGCCCGGTGCGGGCCCAGGTGCCCGAGGGCGACCCGCCACGGGACCCCGCCCGAGACCGCCAGGTCCCGGGCGCCCGCGGGGCCGAGGTCGTCCAGGGCCGCGGCGAGCGCGTCCGGCCCGCTCGCCAGGGCGGCGAGCAGCGCGGCGTCGGCGGCGGGGGCGCGGGGGTCGTCCGGGGACGGGGCGTCGGGGCCGTGCCGTGCGCTCGGCGAGCCGACCACGACGATCCCGGCGAGCGAGTCCGCGTACGGGGTGCGCGGTACCGGCCGCGCGGCCCGCTCCGACGCGGCGGCGTCGCGCTCGACCTCCAGGACGTCGACCGCCGCGCGCACGCCCGCCGCGCGGAGCAGGACCAGGGCGGTGGACGCGGGCACGTCCGCGCGCGGGGCACCCGCGGGCGCGACGTCCGGGTCGAGGGGCGCCGCGCGCGGGGCACCCGCGGGCGCGGCGTCCGGGTCGAGGGGCTCCGGGAGACCGGCGGCGCCCAGACCGGGCGCGACGGGGTGCGGGAGGAAGCGCCCGCGGCGTGCGGGGGCGATCACCAGCACGCGGCGGGTCGGCCCGTCGTGCGTGGTCGCGAGGTCGGCGCGCCCGGTCGGCGCGCCCGGGGTCTCGCCGGGTGCGGCCACCGGCCGGCCGGGGGCGGCCACGGGCCCGGCGGGTCCGGCCACCGGCCCGGCGGGTCCGGCCACCGGCCCGGCGGCGGGTCCGGCCCGAGGCCCGGCGAGTGCGGCCGACAGCGCGTCGAGCGCCGCCCGACGCAGACCGGAGGCCGGGTCCGCGCGTCCGGCGGCCCCGGGGACGAGGAGGGCGGTGTCGGGCAGGAACACCACGGCCGGACTCACCCCCCGACCGTATCCCGTCACGCGCCCGCGCCCGCAGTCCCACCCGCGCCCGCGCCCGGCCCGGGCCGGCTCCCCTGGACCCACGAGGTTGCAGGAGCTGGGGGTTTCAGGCCTCGGAAACCCCCGGTTCCTGCAATCTCGTCGCACGGAGGGGTGCGGGCGGGTGCGGGAGCAGGACGGGCGCAGGACCGAGCGTGCGGGTCGGGCCCTGAGGGTCGAGGCACGCGAGTCAGCGCGCGCGGGTCGAGGCACGCGAAGTCAGCGCGCGCGGGTCGGGCGCGGGGGTCAGCGCGCGCGGGCCGGACCCTGCGGGATCAGCTCGTGAGGGTGCGGGCGAGCTCGTCGGCGCGGGCGTCCTGGCCGGAGCGGCGCAGCACGTCGACCAGCGCGTTCGCGACCTCCCCGCGCGGACCGCGCGCGCGGGCGGCCGCGAACCCCTCCATCGCCGACTCCAGGTTCCACACCGCCTCGTCGACCTGCCCGAGCTCGTCGTGCAGCCGGCCGGCCAGCCAGAACGCGTGCGCCGCGTCCGCCAGCGCGCCCAGCCCGCCGTACGCCTCGGCGGCGCGCTGGGCCCGCTCCGCGGCGACCGTCGAGCGCTCCGTCCCGCCGAGCGTCGCGAGCAGCCGCGCCGCCGCGTCGTCCAGGTCCGCCGCCGCCCGGCGTGCCACCGCCTGGTCCCGGGCGACCAGCTCCGGTGCGCGCTCGCCGTCCCCGGCCGGGGCGTCGGCACGCAGCGCCGCGAGCAGCCGGTCGGTCTCGGCGAGCACGAGCTCGGACTCCCCGGTCACCGCCGCGGCGCTCGCCCAGGCCACGACGACCGGCACGACGGGGCCCGGCGCGACGTCGGCGGCCCGCAGCCGCGCCACCGCGGCCCCGTACCCGGAGGAGGCGCCGTCGTCGTCGCCGAGGACCTGCGCGCAGTGCGCCGCCTCGGCGTACAGGAAGCCCGCGTCGGCGAGCAGGCCCGCACGCTCGGCGGCCACCGCGGCGGTCAGGTAGGCACCGGCAGCCGCCTCGTGGTCACCCGCGGCGGCCAGGCGCTCGGCGGTGGCGAGGGGGTCGTCGGAGCCGTCGAGGTCGCCCGGGGCGGCGGGCACCGCGGGACCGCCGGGCGCGGCGGCACCGGCCGGCGACCCGGACGCGAGCCCGCGCGGCAGCACGTCCAGGTCGAGCGCGACCGGCGCGGGCACGGACCGCCACGCCCGGGCCACGGCGTCGCTCTCCGCGGTCGTCCCGTTCCGGGCGTCGAACTGCGCGGCGAGCTGCTCGGCCTGCGCCCGCGCCCAGTCGTCCAGCTCCGCGATGCAGGTCGCGGGCACCGTGGCGAGCCGGACGGGCCGGTCGCCGTGCGCGGCGCGGAGCACGTGGGTCGCCGCGCCGACCAGCCGGAGGAACACCAGCCGGGAGTGCGGGGTGTCGCCGCCGGTCAGGTACTGCTGGTCGGCCTCGATCGCGCGGACGGCGCGGTCGGCCTGACCGCCGCGGGCGAGCAGCCGGACGCGCCGGCCCCGGGCGCCCACCATGTCGGACTGCGCGTCGGCCAGCGCGGCGACCGCGAGGCGGTGCGTGCGCGCGGCGTCGCGCGGCCGTCCGGTGTCGAGGTACGCCTCGGCGAGCAGCGCGAGCATGTCGGCGGGCTCGGACGCGCAGCTCGGGTTCCCGGCGAGCGTCTGCTCGATCAGCCGGATGCCCTCGTCGAGGCGGTCGGTGTCCAGCAGCCACGCGGCACGGTCGCCGGGGTCGCAGGCCTCGCACTGGGAGAAGTCGTCCCGCGGGGTCGCGATCCACGCCTGGTAGGCCGCCTCGGCGTCGCCCGACCCGCGCTGCCGCGCCCACGCGAACCGCTCGTAGGCGACGGCGTCCATGCCGTTGCCGGCCAGGGCGTAGCGCCGCTCCATGTCCGCGAGCGTGCGGTCGATCTGCTCGGCCGGCACCGTCGGGAAGTCCGCGAGGCCGGAGACCATCCACTTGAACGACCAGAACAACCCGTGCCGGTCGTACTGGTCGAAGTGCTCGGGGTGCTGGTCCCACCACTGCAGCAGCCG
>DAMBCY010000234.1:0-6332 GCA_032056255.1 Cellulomonas sp.
GCACACGGTCCTCGCCGAACACGTCGCGCGCGATCTCGGCGAGGTCGTCGACCTCCATCGCCCGGGCGGTCGACGCCCGGGTGATGACCACCTCGGCGAGCGACGGCTCCAGCACCGCGAGGATCGCCTCGGGGTCCTTGTCCGCCATCACGCCCACGACGCCGACGACGCGCTGGAACGCGAACGCCTCCTCGACGGCGTCGACCAGCGCCTGCGCGCCGGCCGGGTTGTGCGCGCCGTCGACCAGCACCGTCGGGCTGGACCGCACGAGCTCCAGCCGCCCCGGGGAGTCGACATCGGCGAACGCGGCCTCGACGATGCCGGGCGCGAGCGCCCCGCCGCCGGCCATCAGCGTCTCGACCGCCGCGAGCGCCGCGAGCGCGTTGTGCGCCTGGTGCTCGCCGTGCATCGGCAGGAAGACCTCCGTGTACGTCCCGCCGGTGCCGCGCAGCGTGAGCAGCTGCCCGCCGACGGCGACCTGCCGCTCCACCACGTCGATGTCGACGCCCTCGCGGACGACGCGCGCGCCGTGCTCGGCGGCGGCGTGCAGGATCACGCCCTCGGCGTCCTCCTCCTGCCGGGACAGCACCAGCGTCGCGCCGTCCTTGACGATGCCGGCCTTCTCCCCCGCGATCTCGACCAGCGTGTGGCCGAGGTACCGCTCGTGGTCGTACGCGACGGGCGTGATGACCGCGACCTCGCCGTCGGCCACGTTCGTGGCGTCCCAGCGCCCGCCGAGCCCGACCTCGATCACGGCGACGTCCACCGGGGCGTCCGCGAAGGCCGCGAACGCCATGACGGTGAAGACCTCGAAGAACGACAGCCGGGGCCGGCCCTCCGCCTGCTCGCGCACGTCGACCATGTGCACGTAGGGCGCGACGTCCTGCCAGGTGGCGACGAAGGCCTCGTCGGAGATCGGCTCCCCGTCGATCGCGATCCGCTCGGTGACCCGGGTCAGGTGCGGGGACGTGAACCGGCCCGTGCGCAGCCCGTGCTCGCGGACCAGCCGCTCCACCATGCGGGCGGTCGACGTCTTGCCGTTCGTCCCGGTCAGGTGCACGACGCGGTAGGCGCGCTGCGGGTCGCCCAGCAGCTCGCACACCGCCCGGACGCGGTCGAGCGTCGGGTCGATGTCGTGCTCGGGCGCGCGCTCGAGGATGCCGGCGTAGACCTCGTCGGCGGCCCGGCGCGCGGCGGCGGCGGACTCGTCGCGGAGGTGGTCCGCTCCCCCGCGGCTCATGCGTCCACCCGCTCGACGCCGACGGTGAGCTCCGCGGCCGGCTCGACCACGACCTCCAGGGCCAGGGTCTCCGCGGCGACGAACTCCCGGTGCGTCCGCACCGCGGCCTCGTGCTCGGCGGGGACCCCGAGGGTCAGCCGGATCCGGTCGCTGACCACGAGGTCGGCGGCCTTGCGCGCGTCCTGCACGGCGCGGACCACGTCGCGGGCGTAGCCCTCGGCGCGCAGCGCGTCGTCCAGCGCCAGGTCGAGCACCACGAACCCGCCGGAGGGCAGCACGCCCGCGGCCAGGGTCGGGGCCTCGCCCTCGGCGGTCGTCACGTCGACGGCCGTCGTCAGCTCGTACTCGGTCGGGAGCATCGGGACGTCGCCCTCGTCGGTGCGCACGACGACCCCGCCCTCCGCGTCCGTCGACCAGTCGCCGGCCTTCGCCGCGCGGATCACCGTCTGCACGCCCCGGCCCAGGCGCGGCCCGGCGGCGCGGGCGTTCACCGCGAGGGTGCGGCGCACCGCCACCCCGCCCGCGGCGGCCTCCTCGACGGTGGACAGCGCGACGTGCTTGACGTTGAGCTCGGCGGCCAGCAGGTCCGTGAACGGCGCGAGCGCCGCCGGGTCCGGGGTGGCGACACGCAGCTCGGACAGCGGCTGGCGGACGCGCAGGGCGTTCGCCTTGCGCAGGGCGAGGGCCGCCGACACGGCCTCCCGCACGCCGTCGACCGCGGCGACCAGGTGGTCGTCGGCCGGCAGGGCCGCGTCGTCGGCCGAGCCGTCGCCGAGCGTCGGCCAGTCGGTGAGGTGCACCGAGCGGTCGCCGGTCAGGCCGCGCCAGACCTCCTCGCTGAGCAGCGGGGCCAACGGGGCCATGACGCGGGTCAGCGTCTCCAGGGCGGTCCACAGCGTGTCGAACGCCGCCTGGTCCTCCGCCCAGAACCTCGTCCGCTGCGTGCGCACGTACCAGTTGGTCAGCAGGTCCAGGTGCACCCGCACGGTCTCGCAGGCGCCGGGCACGTCGTACGCGTCGAGCTGCGCGGTGACGTCCTCGACCAGCCTGCGGGTCCGGGCCAGGACGTACCGGTCCATCGTGGTGACGGGGGTCTCCGGGGTGACGCGCCGCGCGGTGAGCCCGGCGCCGCCGTGCGCCGCGTTGGCGTACATCGCGAAGAAGTACCAGGTGCTCCACAGCGGCAGCAGCACCTGGCGGACCTCCGAGCGGATGCCCTCCTCGGTGACGACCAGGTTGCCGCCGCGCAGGATCGGCGAGGCCATGAGGAACCAGCGCATCGCGTCCGAGCCGTCGCGGTCGAACACCTCGTTGACGTCCGGGTAGTTGCGCAGCGACTTGCTCATCTTGCGGCCGTCCGAGCCCAGCACGATGCCGTGCGAGACGCTCGTCCGGAACGCCGGGCGGTCGAACAGGGCGGTCGCGAGCACGTGCAGCAGGTAGAACCAGCCGCGGGTCTGCCCGATGTACTCCGTGATGAAGTCGCCCGGGTAGTGGCGGGCGAACCAGTCCGTGTTCTCGAACGGGTAGTGCACCTGCGCGTACGGCATCGACCCGGAGTCGAACCACACGTCCAGCACGTCCGGGATGCGGCGCATCGTCGACGCACCCGTCGGGTCGTCCGGGTTCGGGCGGGTCAGGTCGTCGATGAACGGCCGGTGCAGGTCCGGCTCACCCTCGTCGTTCAGCGGCAGCCGGCCGAAGTCGGCCTCCAGCTCCGCGAACGAGCCGTACACGTCGATCCGCGGGTACTGGGCGTCGTCGCTCACCCACACCGGGATCGGGGTGCCCCAGTAGCGGTTGCGGGACACCGACCAGTCGCGCGCGTTCGCCAGCCAGTTGCCGAACTGCCCGTCCTTGATGTGCTCCGGCACCCAGGCGATGTCCTGGTTCAGCTCGACCATCCGGTCCCGGAACGCCGTCACCTTGACGAACCAGGAGGACACGGCCTTGTAGATCAGCGGCTTCCGGCACCGCCAGCAGTGCGGGTAGGAGTGCACGTACGACGCCTGGCGCAGCAGCCGGCCGTCCGCGCGCAGCCGCTGCGTGATCGGCTTGTTCGCCTCGAACACCTGTTGGCCCTGGAAGTCCGGCACCAGGGCCGTGAACCGGCCTCCCTCGTCGACGCTCAGCACCGTCGGGATGCCCGCGGCCTCGCAGGTCTCCTGGTCGACCTCGCCGTACGCCGGGGCCTGGTGCACGACGCCCGTGCCGTCCTCGGTCGTCACGTAGTCGGCCAGCAGCACCTGGAAGCCGTGCTCGGCCATGCCCGGCTGGTCCGCCAGGTAGTCGAACAGCGGCGCGTAGCGCACACCCGCCAGGTCGGCGCCGCGGACCTCGCGGGTCACGGCGGCCAGCGCGTCCTCGGCCGAGTCGTAGCCCAGGTCCTTCGCGTAGCCCGTGACCAGCTCGCGGGCGAGCAGCAGCCGGGTCGCCTCGGCCGAGGTGCCGTTCGGGCCCGCCGGGAGCACCGCGTACGTGACGTCCGGGCCCACCGCGAGGGCCGAGTTCGTCGGCAGCGTCCACGGGGTCGTGGTCCACGCGAGCGCCGCCACGCCCTCGAGCCCCAGCTCGGCCGCGCGGTCACCCGTCAGCGGGAACGTCACCGTCACCGTCTGGTCCTGGACGTCCTGGTAGACGTCGTCGTCCATCTTCAGCTCGTGGTTCGACAGCGGCGTCTGGTCGTTCCAGCAGTACGGCAGCACGCGGTAGCCCTCGTACGCCCAGCCCTTGTCGTACAGCTGCTTGAACGCCCAGATCACCGACTCCATGAACGTCGGGTCCAGCGTCTTGTAGTCGCGGGCGAAGTCGACCCAGCGCGCCTGGCGCGTCACGTACACCTGCCACTCGTCGGTGTACCGCAGCACCGACGTCCGGCAGGCGTCGTTGAACGCCTTGATGCCCATCTCCTCGATCTGGGACTTGTCCGTGATGCCGAGGATCCGCTCCGCCTCGAGCTCCGCCGGCAGGCCGTGCGTGTCCCAGCCGAACCGGCGCTCCACACGGCGCCCACGCTGCGTCTGGTACCGGCCGACGATGTCCTTCGCGTAGCCCGTCAGCAGGTGGCCGTAGTGCGGCAGGCCGTTCGCGAACGGCGGGCCGTCGTAGAACACGAACTCGTTCCCGCCGTCCGCGCCCGCGTCACGGGCGTCGATCGACGCCTGGAACGTGCCGTCCGCCTCCCAGTACGCGAGGACGTCCTTCTCCAGCGCGGGCAGGTCGGGGCTGGCGGGCAGGCCGAAGGACGCCCCGGGGGCGGCCGGGACCTCGGGGGCGGTGTGCGTGCCGGACGACGCCGTCGTGCGGGACACGGTGCGGTGCAGGGGGTAGGCCATGGCGGATGGCGCTCCTGTGGTCGGTGCTCCCGCCGACGGCGCGGCAGAGGCGGTGCGGTGTGGCGGACCCACGGGGACGACGCTCCCCCGGACCGTTCCCGGCCTGGTGGGCACCGCGGTACCACCCCGCTTGCCGCCCGCGCCGGCTGGGTGCCGGATCGTGCGACCGCTCCTGCTGCGGCTGTGACGGGCCTGCCCCGTCCGGGTCTACTGGGGGCGTGTCCCCGCGGGGGCTCGTCCTGTTCTTCCGGAGGCTCCCCGGTGATGGCCGGATCGGTGCCTGTGGGGACGAGTGTAGCGACCGGGCGAGAGGACGCGCACGACCCGGCGGGGCGTGGGCGTCAGGCCGTGACCGGCGGCTCGGCCGACCACGGGAACGTGATCCACCGGTCCGTCCGACGCCACACGTAGTCCGGCGCGACGATCGAGTGCGGCTTCGCGTACAGCACGGCGGTGCGGGCCTGCTCGCAGTGCTCGGCGACGAGCCGCTGCACCAGCGCCAGGGTCTCCCCCGTGTCGGCGACGTCGTCCACGACCAGCGCGCGCCGGCCGGCGAGGGCCGCGGTGTCGAGCAGCGGCGGCAGCACGACGGGGTCGGGCAGCCGGGAGTCGATGCCGGTGTAGAACTCGACGTTCAGGGTGCCGCACGCCTTGAGGCCGAGCGCGTAGGACAGGGCGCCGGCGGGCAGCAGGCCGCCGCGGGCCACCGCGACGACGACGTCCGGCTCGAACCCCGAGACCACGACGTCGCGCGCCAGGTCACGCGCCGCGAGGCCGAACTGGTCCCAGCCCAGGATCTCGCGCTCGTCGGGCAGGTCCTGGCCGGGGGCGGCCTCCGCAGTCGTCATGGGGAGAGGGTAGACGCCCCCCGGTGGGTGCTCCGGCGGTCCGGGGTCATGCCCCGCGAGCGGGGACGCCCGTGACCGTCTCGACGATGCGCCGCACGTCGTGCAGGTGGTGCAGCGCGTCGTGCGCGTCGTTGCGCGCGACGTCCTCGGCGCGCTGGGTGCCGCGCGTCGCGTGGTCCAGGGCGACGTCCTCGGCGAGGGCCGCGGCGACGGCGTCCGCCCAGCACAGGACGGCCCGGCGCAGCGCGAGGAGCGACGCGCCGACGGTCGCGTGGTCGTAGTCCCGGACCCGGCCGAGGTCGTCGGGGTCGCAGCCCGTGGTCGCGGTGCGCCCGTCGACGCGCGCGGCGTCGAGGCGGTACGCCCAGGTCTCGAGGTTGTCGGCGACGTGCCGCACGTACGCGGCGGTGGACCAGCCGAGCTCCGGGATCCGCAGGGGGTCGGGCGCGGTGACGAGCACCGCGGCGAACCGGACGGGGGCCTCGGCGACGGCGCGGACCGCCTCCTCGGGCGTCCGGTCCCAGACGTATCCGCACTCCCGGCACGGCTCCCCGTACAGCGCGGCGCCCCAGGCCTCTGGCTGCTCCATCCGGGCACCGTACCGCGCGGCGGCGCGGGCCCGGCGGGGTTCGACGACCTGAGCCGCGGACCCGGCGTCAGGCGCTCTCGCGCAGCGCCCGGCGCCGGTTCTCCTCCGCGATCAGCTGCACGGTGAGCGTGCGGTACGCCTCGGGGTCGGCGGCGGCGTCCATGCGCTGCAGGGTGCCGCGCAGGTCGGCGATGTGCCGGGTGATCTCCATCTCGACCAGCGCCATGACCAGCCCGCGCACGTAGCCGGGGAGCTTGTCGGGCCGGTCCTCGGGCAGCGGCGCGACGGCGAGCCGGGTGATCAGCCCCTCGACGGGACCG
>DAMBCY010000235.1:0-1195 GCA_032056255.1 Cellulomonas sp.
GGCGATGACCACCTGCAGCGTCTGCCTCGACTCGGTGTTCAGGTAGAGGATCGGCGCGAGGTAGTCGTTCCAGATCGTCATGAACCAGAGGATGAACTGCGCGGCGATGGCCGGGCGGATGAGCGGGAAGACCATCTTGCGGAACACCTGCAGGTACGACGCCCCGTCGATCTTCGCGGCCTCGACCATCGAGTCGGGCACGCTCGACAGGTACTGCCGCAGGAAGAAGATCATGACGATGTTGCCGAACAGCAGCGGCACGATCAGCGGCAGCAGGGTGTCGACCCAGCCGATCTTCGAGAACATGACGAACTGCGGGATCATCAGCGTCGGGAACGGGATCATCAGCCCGCTCAGCAGGCCGAGGAAGATCGCGTTCTTGAACGGCAGCCGCATCTTCGCCAGCGCGAACGCGGCGAGCGACGAGGTGATCGACCCGACGACCGTCACGGTGCCCGCGACGACGATGCTGTTCCTGAAGCCGGACAGGATCGGCGCCTCGGTCCACATCCGCACGAACGTGTCCCACTGCGGGGACTCGGGGATCCAGACCGGCGGCAGCGCGAACACCTCGGCCTTGGTCTTGAGGGCGGTGGTGGCCATCCACAGCAGCGGTGCGATCATCACGACCGCGCCCAGGGCGAGCACGACGAACAGGATGGTGTTGACCACGCGGCGACCTGCGGTGATGCCCATCGGTGTCTTGCGGCTCATGGTTGCTCCTGCCCCCTCAGTCGATGCTGAACGAGTTGCGCCGGTTGAGGCGGAACTGGATGAGGGTGACGACGAAGACGATCAGCCCGAGCACGACGGCCATCGCCGTGGCGTAGCCCATCTGCTGGTACTTGAACGCCTTGCGGACGATGTAGTAGACGATCGACGCGGAGCTGAACTCGGGCCCGCCGGTCGGCGTCATGATGTTGATCTCGGTGAAGATCTGCGACCCCGCGATGACGTTCGTGACGACCAGGAAGAACGTCACCGGGCGCACCATCGGCAGCGTGATCCACCGGAACCGGTGGTAGCCGTTCGCGCCGTCCAGCGAGGCCGCCTCGTACAGCGACCGCGGCACGGACTGGATGGCCGCCAGGTACAGCAGCATCGAGTACCCGAGGCCCTTCCAGACGGCCATGATGATGATGGCCGGCTTCACGGTGGCGGTGTTCTGCAGCCAGTCGGGGCCGTCGATGCCGAA
>DAMBCY010000235.1:1205-6285 GCA_032056255.1 Cellulomonas sp.
GTCATCGCCCACCGGGAGTCGTAGAGCCACGCCGGGCCGTCGATGCCGAACCAGGACAGCACCTGGTTCACCAGGCCGAAGTCGCCGTTGTACGCGAACTGCCAGACGATCGCGATCGCGGCCAGCGACGAGATCACCGGCACGTAGTAGATGGTGCGGAACGCGGTCTGCCCGGGGATCTTCCGGTTCAGGGCGATGGCCAGCAGCAGCGCCAGCACCAGCCCGACCGGGATGCCGATCATGTAGAACGCGGTGTTCCACAGGGTCGTGCGGAAGTACTCGTCGCCGAGCAGGGCCACGTAGTTGTCGAGGCCGATGAACTGCGGCGGCGTCAGGCCGTTCCACCGGGTCAGCGACGCGTACAGCGCGTAGCCCAGCGGGTACAGCGTGAAGACGAGGAACCCGAGCACCGGGGCCGCGACGAACGCGGCGGCCCAGCGGTGCTCGGTGCGGTGCAGGCGGCGCATGGCCTGCCGGGCGTGCAGCGCGGAACGGTCGTCGCCGCCGGGCGGGACGACGCCGGCCGCGGGCGCGGCGGGGACGGGGGTGGGCTCAGCGGTGGTCCGTGACATCCCGGTGCTCCTTCACGAGGCGGCCCCGCCGCGCCGGGACCGCCCCGTGGAGGGGCGGCGCGCCGGCGCGGCGGGGGAGCGGGGGTGGGTGGTCAGGCCCCGCCCGCCATCTCGGCGTTGGCGTTCGACTCGTCGAGCAGCGCCTGCATCTTGGGCTGCACCTCGGCGAGGTAGTCCGCGGCGGTCTGCTTGCCGTCGAGCACGGGCTGGATGTTCACCCAGAGCTCGTCGTACCACTCGGCCCCGTAGGTGAAGGAGGCCGGCATCGCACGGCCGTAGTCCTGCACGATGTCGAGGAACTCCTGGCGGTTGGCCGGCTTCGCGTCGGCGGCGCCCGCCCACTCCTCGGCCACGTCGACCAGGTTGGGGATCTGCACGTTCGCGTCGACCAGCGTCTGCTGGGCGTCGGGGTCGGCGGACAGGTACGTGGCGAGCTGCACCGCGGCGTCGGGGTTGCCCGAGGTGGCGGAGACGCCGATGCCGAGCGAGCCGACCCAGGTGGCGGACTCGCCGGTGCTGCCGGCCGGCCAGGGGATCAGGTCGTACTCGAAGTCCAGGTCGTTGTAGACGCTGACGTCCCACGGGCCGACCGGGAAGAAGCCGATCTCGCCGGCCATCCAGCGCTGGTAGGTGTCGAGGGTCGCGGCCTCGGACGCGTTGGGGGTGACGCCGTCGACGGTGGTGAGGTCGGCGAAGTACTGCAGCGCCTCGGCGAACTCCGGGGTGTCGACGGTGACCTCGGTGCGGTCCTCGTTCGTCCAGTCGCCGCCGTTGCTCCACACCATCGACTGCAGGTTCCACTGCACGTTGAGACCGGTGCCCCACTGGTCGACCGCGCCGTCGCCGTCCGTGTCGGTGGTCAGCTGCTTCGCGATGTCGCGGAACTCGTCGAGGCTCAGCGGGACGTCGGGGTCGGGCAGCGGGATGCCCGCGGCCTCGAGCATCGTCTTGTTGTAGCCGAACGCGAACGGGCCGACGTCCTTCGGCAGGCCGTACAGCCGGCCCTCCGGGGTGCCCTGCAGCGCGCCGTCGAACCGGTAGGAGTCGACGCCGTACTGCCAGATGTTGTCGAGGTCGACGCCGGCCTCCGCCACCTGGTCGGTGATGTCCAGGAGCACACCGGACGCCACGTAGGACTGCAGGTTGGCCTGCTCGATGTAGAACACGTCGGGCACCTTGTTGCCCGAGACCGCCGCCTGGAGCTTGGTGGCGTACTGGTCCGCGTCGGTCACGGTCATCTGGACCTCGACGCCGGTGTCCTCGGTGAACCGGTCGATCGCCGCCTGGTACGCGGCCTTCTCGTCCGCGCCGCCGCGGAACATGAACGTCAGGCTGTCTCCGCCGCCGGAGCCGCCGCCGTCGTCGTCGCTGCCGCCGGAGCCGCACGCCGTCAGGGCGAGCGCCCCGGCGAGGGCCAGGGCCGCCGCCCGCAGGGTCTTGGTGGTCATCGCGCCGTTGCCTCCACTCGTGGACCGGCGAGGTCGAGCGCTCCGGTCGGCCGTCGGTGGCGGACCGGGTGGTCGAGGGCGGCTCTGGCCTCGTCTTCTACATCGTTGCACTACAACGTTGGAGAGAGTGGCACGGGTCACGCCGGATGGTCAAGTAACGGTCTGGTCACGGCCGCGCGGCAGGTCGTGGCCCGTCGCGACCGGGCGGTTGACGTGCCACCGCGGCGCCGGGCACGATCGCTCCTACAACGATGGAGAACGTCAGCGAAGGAGCTGCGCACGCATGACCACCGTCACCCTCACCATCGACCCCGCGTTCCGCGTGGGACCGGTCCGCCGCCGGACCTTCGGCGCGTTCGTGGAGCACCTCGGCCGGTGCGTCTACACCGGCATCCACGACCCGGGCCACCCGACCGCCGACGCCGACGGGTTCCGTGGCGACGTCATCGACCTGACCCGGGAGCTCGGCGTCTCGACGGTCCGCTACCCGGGTGGCAACTTCGTGTCCGGCTACCGGTGGGAGGACGGCGTCGGCCCGCGCGACCAGCGCCCCCGCCGGCTCGACCTGGCCTGGCACTCCACCGAGCCCAACCTGGTCGGCGTCGACGAGTTCATGCGCTGGACCAGGGCCTCCGGCACCGAGGCGATGATGGCCGTCAACCTCGGCACCCGCGGCGTGCAGGAGGCGCTCGACCTGCTGGAGTACTGCAACGTCAGGGGCGGCACCGCCCTGTCCGACCGGCGCCGGGCCAACGGCGCGCCCGAGCCCTACGACATCAGGCTGTGGTGCCTGGGCAACGAGATGGACGGCCCGTGGCAGATCGGGCACAAGACCGCGCACGAGTACGGCCGGCTCGCCGCCGAGACCGCGCGGGCCATGCGGATGGTCCAGCCCGACCTCGAGCTCGTGGCCTGCGGCTCGTCCGGCGTGCCGATCCCGACGTTCGGGCAGTGGGAGCAGACCGTGCTCTCCGAGACCTACGAGTACGTCGACATGATCTCGGCGCACGCGTACTACGCCGAGGAGGACGGCGACCTCGGGTCGTTCCTGGCCTCGGCCGTCGACATGGACCACTTCATCGACTCCGTGACCGCGGTGGCGGACGGCGTGCGGGCGCACAAGAAGCTCGCCAAGCGCATCCACATCTCGTTCGACGAGTGGAACGTCTGGTACCAGGACCGCGCCGAGTCGGTGCCGCCGTCGGGCGACGACTGGCCGGTCGCGCCGGTGCTGCTGGAGGACCGGTACGACGTCGCCGACGCCGTCGTCGTGGGCAACCTGCTCATCTCGCTGCTCCGGCACACCGACCGGGTGCACTCCGCGTCGCTCGCCCAGCTGGTCAACGTGATCGCCCCGATCATGACCGAGCCCGGCGGCCGGATCTGGCGGCAGACCACGTTCCACCCGTTCGCCCAGGCGTCGCGGTACGCCGTCGGGGAGGTGCTGCAGGTCGCGATCGACGCCCCGACCTACGAGACCGCGAAGTTCGGCGACGCCCCGCTGGTCGACGCCGTGGCGACCCGGGACCCGCAGACCGGTGCGGTCGCGCTGTTCGCGGTCAACCGCTCGACGACGCAGACGGTGACGCTCGAGGTCGACACGCGGTCCGTCCCCGGGCTGCGCGTGCTCGGGGCCACCAGCCTGTCGAACCCGGACCGCACCTGGGTCGCCACCGCCGACGACGACACCGCGGTGCTGCCCCGGGACAACCGCACCGCGACGCTCGACGGCGGGCGGCTCACCGTCCAGGTGCCGCCGGTGTCGTGGAACGTGGTCCGGCTCGGTGCCTGAGCCCGACGCCGCCCGGGCGCCCCGCCCGCCTCGTCGCGGCCCCCTGGTCGCGGCGGTGGTGGTGGCGGTCGCGCTGGTGGCGGCCGGGGGCGTCGCGATCGCGGCCCGCACCGGGGGCGACCCCGCGGCCACCGACCTCGCGGTCGCCGGCGACGTCACGGTGCACGACCCCGCGCTCGTCGTCGGCGCGGGCGACGACCCCTGGTACGTGTACTCGACGGGCGACGAGCGGGAGAACGCCGGCGCCGTCCAGGTCCGCCGCTCCACCGACCGCGGCGCGACCTGGGAGTACCTCGGCACCGCGTGGGGGCCGTCCGACTCGCCGCGGTGGGCGCAGGAGGCCGTGCCCGGGGTGGTGAGCTACTGGGCGCCCGAGCTCGTCGAGCACGACGGCACCTGGTACCTCTACTACGCGGCCTCGACGTTCGGGTCGAACCGGTCGGTCATCGGGCTGCGCACCAGCCCGACCCTCGACCCCGACGACCCCGGCTACGGCTGGGTGGACCGCGGCGAGGTGTGGCGGTCCGAGCCGGCCGACGACTGGAACGCGATCGACCCCGGCATCGTCGAGGACGCCGACGGCACCCCGTGGATGGCGTTCGGCTCCTCCTGGTCGGGGATCCAGATCCTCGAGCTCGCGTGGCCGGACGGGCTCCCGGCCGACGGTGCCGAACCGGTCGCGCTCGCGAGCCGGCTCTCCGCGCCGCACGCGATCGAGGCGCCGTACGTGGTGCCGCACGACGGCTGGTACTACCTGTTCGTGTCCCAGGACGCCTGCTGCCAGGGCGTCGACTCGACCTACCGGATCGCCGTCGGCCGCTCGCGCGACGTCACCGGGCCGTACCTCACGCGGGACGGGACGGACCTGCTGCTCGACGGCGGGGACGTGCTGCTGGAGTCCGCGGGAGACCGGGTCGGCCCGGGCGGGCAGTCGGCGTCGGGCGGGGTGCTGGCCTACCACTACTACGACGCCGCGACCGGCGGGACCCCGACCCTGGGGCTGCGCGAGATCGCCTGGGACGCCGAGGGCTGGCCGGTCCTCACCACGGCGGACGAGCAGGCCGGCTGACGCCTCAGAGCGGCCGGTGCAGCACCAGGTCGTGGTGCACCTGCTCGCCGACCGCGAACCGGCGCTCGCCGACCACGGCGAAGCCCGAGCGCGCGTAGAACGCCTGCGCCCGCGCGTTCTCGCCGTTGACCCCCAGCCACATCCCGGCGGCCCCGCGCGACCGTGCGACGTCGAGGCTCGCGGCCATGAGCGCGCCGGC
>DAMBCY010000236.1:0-6278 GCA_032056255.1 Cellulomonas sp.
ACTCGGCGGACGACCGCCGACCAGCCGACTGTCACCAACGTGACGGCTCAGTACACCTAGTCGCCGCCGGGGAGCATCCTTCACCTCACTCGTGAAGGGCACCTCCCATGAGCACGTCCTCCTCCTCGTCGCCGGATCGGCCACCGCGCGACCGCGCGCTGGTCCTCGGGGGCGGCGGGTCGACCGGCAACGCCTGGCTGATCGGCACCCTCGCCGGCCTGGCCGACGCCGGCCTCGACGTCACCACCGGCGCAGCCGGGGCCGACCTCGTGATCGGCACCTCGGCCGGCGCCACCACCGCGGCGCAGGTCGCCGGTGCGCACCCGGTCGAGCTGCTCGCCGCGGTCCTCGAGACGGTCCCGCCCCGCCCGACCCCGACGGGCACCACCGACCCCGGCCGCACGCCGACCCGGACCGCGGCGGACCAGATGGCCCGGACCGCGGCCATCATCGCCGCCGCGCAGGACCCGGCCGACATGCGGCGCCGGCTGGGCGCCGCGGCGCTCGCGCTCGAGGCCGCGTCGGACGGGACCTGGCGCGACCGGTGGCGTGCCGTGGTCGCCGGCCGGTTCCCGGTCCGCGCGTGGCCGGAGCGCACCACACGCCTCACCGCGGTCGACGCCGCGACCGGGGAACCCGTCGTGCTCGACCGGGACAGCGGCGTCGACCTGGTCGACGCGGTCGCCGCCAGCTGCTCCAGCGGGCTGCCGTACCGGATCGCGGACCGGTCCTACCTCGACGGCGCCTACCGCCGGAACGAGAACGCCGACCTGGCCGCCGGGTACGCCCGGGTGCTGGTGCTGTCACCGCTCGGTGGCGCCAGCCGGACCCCCGCCGCGTGGGGTCAGCAGCTCGCGGTGCAGGTGGACGAGCTGCGCGCGACCGGCAGCCGGGTCGCGACCCTCGCGCCCGACGACGGCGTCGCGCACCTGTTCGGCGCGCACGCGATGGACCCGGCGCTGCGTCCGGCTGCCGCCCGCGCCGGCTACGCCCGCGCCGCCGCCCTCGTCGAGCGCGTCGCGGCGGTCTGGGCCTGACGGACCGTGCGGCCGGCGCGTGGTCCCCGGCCGCGCGCCGCCCGTGCCGCCCGTGCCGCACGATGGGGGCATGCGCCTCGACTCCCCCGTCGTCCTCCTCGGACCCGCCGCCGCCGGGAAGTCGACCGTCGGGGCGCTGCTGGCGGCGCGTCTCGGCGTCCCGTTCGTCGACGTGGACGCCGTCGCGGAGCCGTTCTACGCGGAGGTCGGCTGGAGCATCGAGCGCCTCGTCACCCGCGTGCGCGAGGTGGGTCGCGTCGCCGCGGAGCGCGAGTGGGAGCCGGCCCGGGCGCACGCGGTGGTGCGGGTGGTCGCGGCGCACCCGGGTGCGGTGATCGCCCTGGGCGCGGGGCACGGCTCCTACACCCGGGCAGAGCCGTTCGAGCGGGTCCGGTCGGCGCTCGCGGACGCGTCGGACGTGGTCCTGCTCCTGCCGTCCCCCGACCGGGACGCGTCGCTGCGGACCCTCCGCGCCCGCTCGCTGCGGACCAAGGGCACCGGCTGGGTGGTGGACGGCCACGACCTGCTCGCCGAGTGGGTGGACGACCGGGGCACGCGCGCCCTGGCCCGCCGCGTCGTGCACACCGACGGGCTGGACCCCGACGCGACGGCGGACGCCGTGCTGATCGGGCTGGCCGGACCGTCCGGCTACGGGCCGGTCGACGACCCGGCGACGTCGGCCTCGGGCTGAGCCCGGGCCGGCGCAGGCGGGAGCAGGCGCCCACGCACGAGCAGCACGACCGTCCCGGCGACGAGCGCGAGCAGCAGCGCCGTGGCGAGGGCGACGACCGTGACCGCCACGACGAGCACCGCCGGCTCCGGGTCGCTGTGCGCCAGGCGCAGCCCGGTGTTCGCCATCGCCGCGAGGCCGAACGAGAACGCCCACAACCCCGGGGTGAAGCCGCCGGCCAGGAGCCAGCGCCACAGCCGCAGCAGGAGCAGCAGCTGCAGGAGGCCGTACCCGAACAGCGCCAGCGCGACCGCGTCGAACCGGCCGCCGTTCACGGCCAGGTACGCGTAGCAGGCGACGAACGCGGGGGCGAGCTGCACGCCGATCACCCCGCGCGCCCGCGGCGCCACCTCGGGCCCGGTGCGCAGCCGGTGCGTGATGAGCGGCTCGAGGGTCAGCCACGAGATCACGCCGGCCCCGAGGAACAGGTAGCCGAGCTGCTCGTGCCCGGCCGAGCCCATCCCGATGGCGCTGATGAAGTTCGCGGCGACCAGCGGCAGGTAGAAGGCGGGCGTCGTCGCGTCGAGCGGCTGGGTGCCGGCCCACAGCGGCGCGCACCGGACCGCCGCGAACGCGAGCTGGCCGACCGCGCCGAGCCACAGCAGCACCGCCGCCGCGGCCGGGACGTACGGGTGCACGCCGACCGACACCAGCACCGCGCCCGCGGGCAGCAGGCTGAGGAACGGCAACGTCAGCGGGTCGCGCCACTCCGCCACGACCCCGTCCACGCGGTCAGGCAGCGGTAGACGTAGATGCCGGTCAGCACGACCCAGACCGCGCAGCCGGCGAGCACCCCCGCCTCGCCGACCCCGTGCGGCACCAGGCCGGTGCTCGCGTCGTACCGCCAGGCGCTGCCCAGGCCGAACACCCCGAGGACCATGCCGAAGAAGCTCGCCGGGACGCGGTGCAGGGTGCGCACGGATCTCCTCGATCGGATCGGGTGCCGCCGGGTCGGCCACGCGCCGGAGCCCGCGGTCCAGCCCCGAACGTAGCCGTGGCCACCGGGGCGGGTGCGGGCTCTTGGTCCGGGACGGACGCCGCCTCCTCCTCAGGGAGGGGACGCGGATGGTCCCGTCGGCGGTGGTGCGACGGGTCCGCGCGGCGCCACCATCGACCTGTGACTTCTCCCGGCCCCTTGTCCACCCCTACCTCGTGGCCCGGCTGGACCGCGACGGGCGTCGTGGCGGCGACCGTCGCGATCTTCCTGCTCGCGACCCCCACGGCCCTCGTGTCCTTCCCGTGGTCGCTGGACGTCCGGCTGCCGCTCGCCGTCGCGGACGCGGCGGCCGTCGGCGCGGTCGTGGTCGCCTACCGCCGGCCCCTGGTCGCGACCGGGCTGGGGCTGCTGCCCTTCGCGTTCGTCCTCGCGGGCGGCTCGTTCGTCTGGGGCTGGCTGCTGGGGCTGCTCGGCGTCGTGGCGGTCGCGGCGGCGCGCCGGTGGCTCGCGGCGCTGCCCGCGTTCGCCGCGGCCGTGGTGGTCGCCGGCGTCTACTGCGGGGGCGGGCACCCGGCCGTCCTGCCGATCGGCCTGGTCACCTCCGGCGGCGGCCCCGGCGGGTACGGCGAGGTGACGTTCGCGCTGTACGTCGCGTGGTTCGCCGTCGCGTACGCGGTCGCCGCGCTCGGCGGTGCGGTCCCCCGCCTGCGGGTCCGGCAGCGCGAGACCGCCGTGCAGGAGCGGCACGCCTTCGAGGTCGAGCACGTCGCGTCCGAACGGGCCCGGATGGCGCGCGACCTGCACGACGTGGTCGCGCACCACGTCTCGCTCATCGCCGTGCGCGCCGAGAGCGCGCCCTACCAGCACCCGGACCTCGACCCCGCGGCCCGGGAGGTGCTCGCCGCGATCGCCACGGACGCGCGGACGGCGATCGGTGAGCTGCGGCACGCGCTCACGGTGCTGCGGCGCACGGACGAGGCGGCGCCGTCGGCGGACGACCTGCGCCCGCAGCCCGACGCCGACGGCGTGCCGGACCTGCTCCGGGAGGCCGAGGGGGCGGGACAGCCGGTCCGGGCCACCGGCGGGTGGCGGGCGGTGCCGGCGACGCAGGGCTACGTGCTGTACCGGGCCGTCCAGGAGGGCCTGACGAACGCGCGGCGGCACGCCCCCGGCGCGACGGTCGTGGTGGTCCGCACCCAGGAGCAGGGCCGGGTGGGGTTCGTGATGAGCAACGCCGTCCCGGGCGACGCGCCACCCGGACCGCCCGGTCGCGGACTGCTCGGCATGCAGGAGCGGGTCGCCGCCCTGGGCGGCACGCTGCACACCGGTCTGGACGGCGCGCGCTTCGTCCTGAGCGTCGACCTGCCCGACGGCGGCCGGCGGTGACCCGCGTCGTCGTCGCCGACGACCAGGCGGTCGTGCGCGCGGGCTTCGTCGCGATCCTCGACTCGGCACCGGACATCGAGGTGGTCGGCTCGGCCGGGCACGGGCTCGAGCTGCTCGAGGCGGTGGCCGCGCACGCCCCGGACGTGGCGGTGGTCGACGTCCGGATGCCCGTGCTGGACGGGATCGAGGCCACCCGGCGCATCGCCGCGGAGCACCCGGCGACGCGCGTGCTGATCCTCACGACCTTCGACCTCGACGCGTACGTGCACGACGCCCTGCGCGCCGGTGCGTCCGGCTTCCTGCTCAAGGACGTCCCCGCGGAGCGGCTGGTCGAGGCGGTGCGGCTCGTCGCCGAGGGCTCGATGCTGCTGGGGCCCGGCGTCACCCGCCGGCTCGTCGCGGACTTCGCGGCGCGACCCGGCCGCACGTCCGCGGTCGCGCGGCTGGACGACCTCACGCCACGCGAGCGGGAGGTCGTCGTGCTCGTGGCCCGCGGGCTCTCGAACGCCGAGATCGCGGCCGAGCTCGTGGTCGGCGAGACGACGGTGAAGTCGCACGTGTCGGAGGCGCTGCGCAAGCTCGGCTGCCGCGACCGCGTGCAGATCGTCATCGCCGCCTACGAGGGCGGCCTCGCGGGCGCGGTCGGCGACGGCCCGGCGTGACGAGCGGCCTGCTCGGCCTGGTGCTCGTCGCGCTCGTGATGAGCGTGGCCGGGTCGTTCGCCCCGGTGTTCTGCGCCGAGGCGTTCGTCGGGGTCGTCGCGGCCGGGCACCCCGCGGGGCACGCGGTGGCGGTCGCGCTCGCGGCCGCGGCCGGGCAGACCGCCGGCAAGACGATGGTGCTCCTCGCCGCGCGGTCGGCGTCGGGCCGGTGTGCCCCCGCGGGGTGGGTGGTCCCCGGTGGGCGGCTCCTGGCGCGGTCCGGTCCGCGCCGCAGCGCCGCCACGGGGGCCCGGGGCGCCCGGGCCTCCGCCGTGGCGACGGCCGTCCGGGTCCCGGTACGTGCCCTGGCCTGGGCGCACGCGCGGGCGGCCCGGGCGGTGGACGGGCCCGCCGCCCGCCCCGTCGTCCTGCTCAGCGGGGCGGTGGGTCTCCCTCCGCTGCTGGCGGTCACCCTGTACGCGAGCGGCTCGCCGATGCGCGTGCGCGCGTTCGTGGCGTGGTGCGGCTCCGGCCGTGCGGTGCGGATGCTCGCCGTCGCCGGCGCGGCGTGGGCCGCCGCGGGCACCGGGTAGGTCGGGTCGCCGGCGGCGGGCCGACAGCGCGCTAGCGGAGCGCGAGCACCAGCAGCACGAGCCCGATCGCGGCCACGGGCAGCAGCCCGAGCAGCAGCGACCGGGTGGAGGCGGGCGAGGTGCGAGGGCCGTCACGGAACTCGGCGCCGAGCGGGTTCTCGTTCACGCCCGGTCGTCCGCCGAGCCCCCGCGGGTCCCGTCGGGCGTCCTGCTGGTCCTCGGTCATCGCTCGCTCCTCCGCGTCGCTGACCACCCTGCCAGGTGCGGCGGCCGGCGGCCGGACGACACCGGCGTCACCGGCGTCCACCGTCACCGGCGTCCACCGTCACCGGCCTCCCGCCCGGAGGTCGCCGCCGAGCACCACGCGTCGAGCAGCACCGCGAGCACCGCGGGCTGCTCGTGCGGCAGCGCGTGCCCGGCGCCGTCGACGACGGCCAGCGTCGCGCGCGGGTACGCCGTCAGCAGGTCGACGGCCGCCGCGTACCCGACCGTCGAGTCCTGCCGGCCCGCGACCACCAGCACCGGGCCGTCGTACGGCGGGCCCGCCGCGGGTGTCGGTGGCCAGCCCGCCCCGATCCGCTCGGCCGCGGCCCGGTCCGCGAGGTCGATCCCGGGCTGCACGTGCGCCCGGTAGCGGTCCAGCATCGCGGGGGTCTGCACCACGAGGTAGGCCCGGAAGGCCTCGTCACCGAGGTCCGCGTCGGCGACGACGGCCCGGTGCGCGGGGACGTCCCGGAGCCCCGGCAGCAGCGGGCAGACCAGCGCGAGCCCGGCGACCCGGTCCGGGATCCGGGACGCGAGCACCTGCGCGTAGGCGGCACCGGCCGAGTGCCCTGCCAGCAGCACCGGCCCGCTCCCGGCCACGGCGTCGACCAGGCCGAGCAGGACCTCGACCACGTCGTCCGCGCTCGCCAGCCGGTCGGGCGCGCGCGTCCGGCCCGCGCCGGGCAGGTC
>DAMBCY010000237.1:0-6259 GCA_032056255.1 Cellulomonas sp.
TCGTCCCTGCCCGGCAATGAGGCGCTGGGGGCACTCGACGACGAGTCGGCCACCGCCCTCGAGCGGGACCCGCATCACGATGCCGCGGCCCTCCTTGGTCACCTCGAGCGGACCGTCGCCGGTCCTCGGCTTCATCGCGGCCATGCGGGGCTCTCCTTCTGGTACGGGCGTTCCGGGGGTCCGAACGTGCTGGTCCCGCGCGGGGGCGGTCCTGGCGCGACCTGCCCTCGGTTCGGCGGGTGTCCGTCGGACAGTCTAGTTCACCGGGGCGACATGGCGGGGCCGTCCCCGCCCCCGACGCGTCCCCGGATGGCGTGAACACGCGGGAGAACCGCCGTCCCGCGGGCGACGGTGACCCCGTCCGGCACCCCGCGCGGACGGTCCACCGGTCACGGCGGCCAGCCGGACGGCGGCACCAGGCGCCAGATGCTCCACACCCAGACGACCTGCAGCACCAGCATCACGACCACCAGGGCGCCGGTCCACGCCCACCGACCCGGTCGCGGCCGGGTCACGACCCCCGCGGCCGCCGCCCCCAGCGGGAACGCCAGCAGCAGGAACCGGGCCAGGCTGCTGCCCGGCTCCACCGCCGCCGCGAGGTAGAGCAGGTACGCCGCCGACCACGCGTGCAGCTCCCGCCCGAGCCGCCAGGTGGACGGCGCGACCAGGCAGCCGAGCACGAGCACGGCGGCCGCGAGCACCACCCAGGGCGCGGCGGTGCCGAACCAGAACTCCGGCACGTACGTCCACCCGACGAACGGCGCGGTGCTCTGCGTCCCGCGCCACGCCTCCTGGGTCTGCAGGTACCCGTCCGGCACGCCGGTCAGCCGGCCGCACAGCACGATCCACGCGAACCCGGAGACCGCCGCGGTGAGCGCCAGCGCGCCGATGCCGACCACGTCGCGCGGGGACGGCCGCTCCCCCGCCGCGCGCCACCCGCGCCAGCGCACCCACGCGTGCACGACGACCACGGCCGCCATCGGCAGCGCGACCGCACGGGTGAACCCGAGCGCCAGCACGACGGCGCACGCCCAGGCGTACCGCCGGGTGACCACGGCGAGCAGCGACGCGGCCACCAGCAGCAGGGCCAGCGCCTCGGTGTACCCGACCTGGAGCACCACCGAGGTCGGGAACACGCTGACCAGCAGCACCGTCGCGAGCGGCAGCCCCGGCCGGGCGGCGACCGCGCGCGGCGCCCCGCGGACGACCGTGCGGTGCACCAGCAGCATCGCGACCGCGCCGAGCAGCAGCGACACGGTCGGGGCGACGACCGCCCACGACCCCCCGGTGACCGCCATGGCACCACGGACCAGCATCGGGTAGAGCGGGAAGAAGGCCCACTCGTTCTGCTGCACCAGGCCGTCGGCGCCGACCGGCAGCGTCGCGGGGTACCCGCCCTCGGCGATCCGCCGGTACCAGGTCGCGTCCCACATCAGGCCGGTGTAGTCGGCGTAGCCGGGCGACGCGCCGGTCCAGCCGTTCGCCGCCTGCCGGCTCGCGACCACCAGCAGGACGACCGCGGAGAAGGCCCGGGCGACCGCGTACACGGCGAGCACCTGCACCCACCAGGGCCAGGTCCGCGGGTCGGCGGCCCGCCGGGCCGGCGGGGGCACGGCGGGCACAGCGGGCACAGCGGGCACCGTCACGCGAGCCCCCGCACCGCGCGGGCGGGCGGGGCGTCGCCGCGCAGCGCCGCGACCATGTCGACGGTCCGGCGGGTCGCGCGGACGTCGTGGCAGCGGAACACCCGGGCGCCCGACCACGCCGCGAGCGACGTCGCCGCGAGGGTGCCCTCGAGGCGCTCCTCGGGCGGCAGGTCGAGGGTCTCCCCGACGAAGTCCTTGCGGGACAGCGCCACGAGCACCGGGTGCCCGAGCGCCGTCAGCGCGGCCGTGCGGCGCAGCAGGTGCAGCGAGTGCCAGGTGTTCTTGCCGAAGTCGTGCGTCGGGTCGACGAGCACGCTGGCCCCGGGCACGCCCAGCCCGACCGCGCGCTCGGCCGCGGCGCGCAGGGTGGCGAGCACGTCGAGCAGCACGCCGTCCCGGGGGTCCGTCCCCGGCGGGGCGTCGTCCGGCAGCGGGTAGCTCACGCGGACCGGGTCGGTCCGGGGCGGCAGGCCGCCGGTGTGCGAGCACACCACCCCGAGGCCGCGCTCCGCGGCGACCTCCACCAGCGCGGGGTCGTGCCCCGCCCACGTGTCGTTCAGCAGGTCGGCGCCGGCGTCCGCGGCGGCCCGCGCGACCTCCGTCCGCCAGGTGTCGACGCTGACCAGCAGGTCCGGGTGCCGGCGGCGGACCCGTCCCACCAGCGGGACCACGCGGGCGATCTCCTCGGCGACGTCCACCTGCGGACCGCGGCCGGCGCGCACCCCGCCGAGGTCGACGAGGTCCGCACCCTCCTCCTCCGCGCGCGCGACCGCGGCGTCGGCCCCGGCGGCGTCGAACCGGGCGGCGGCGTAGAAGGAGTCCGGGGTCCGGTTCACCACGGCCATGACGACCGGGTGCTCCGGACCGAACCACCGGCCGCGCAGCAGCACCGGCGCCCCGGCGGCGGGGACCGCCGGCGGGAGGACGAGGTCAGCGGCCACCCGCGTCCGCCTCGGCCTCGGCCTCGTCCTGCGCGTGCTCCTGCGCCCGCGCCGCCGCCCGGGCCGCCGCGCGCTCGGCCTCGCGCAGCTCGGCGCCTCGGTCCCGGACGATCCGCACGGCGTCCTCCGGGTCGTCGACCAGCTGCAGCAGCGCCAGGTCGGCCTCGCGGATCATCCCGCGGTCGAGCACCGGGCCGCGGAGCCAGTCGAGCAGGCCCGTCCAGTAGTCGGAGCCCACCAGGACGATCGGGAACTCGGTCACCTTGTGCGTCTGCACCAGGGTGAGCGCCTCGAACAGCTCGTCGAACGTGCCGAAGCCGCCGGGCAGCACGATGAAGCCCTCGGCGTACTTGACGAACATCGTCTTGCGGGCGAAGAAGTACCGGAAGTTCACGCCCAGGTCGACCCACGGGTTCATGCCCTGCTCGAACGGCAGCTCGATGCCCAGCCCGACCGAGAGGCCGCCCGCCTCGGCCGCCCCCTTGTTGGCGGCGGACATGATGCCGGGGCCCCCGCCGGTGATGACGGCGTACCCGGCCTCGGCGAGGCGGCGCCCGACGGTCTCGCCGAGCGCGAAGTCGGGGTGGTCGGGCAGGGTGCGGGCGGACCCGAACACGCTCACCGCGGGGCCGAGCTCCGCGAGCGCGCCGAAGCCCTCGACGAACTCGCTCTGGATGCGCATCACGCGCCACGGGTCGCCGTGCAGCCAGTCCGCGCCGTCGCTGCCGGACAGCAGCCGCTGGTCGGACGTGGTCGCGGGGATCTGCCCGCGCCGCAGCAGCACGGGGCCCTTGCGGTAGCCGGAGCCGGGTGCGGGTACGCCGTCGTCGCTCATGGGCTCGACTCTACGGTCCGTCCCGGTGCCGGGGTCGCGCCCCTCCGCGCGCGTGCGTGGCGGCTGGGTGAACCGGGGGTGACCAGCGGGGTCAGGCCGTCAGCCACGCGCGCAGGGCGTCGTGGCACAGCTGCAGCTGGGCGACCGGCAGGCGCTCGTCGTCCTTGTGCGCGAGCAGCGGGTCGCCCGGACCGAAGTTCACCGCGGGGATGCCCAGCGCGGAGAACCGCGCGACGTCGGTCCAGCCGTACTTCGGTGCGGGAGCCCCGCCCGTGACCCCCAGCACGGCGGCGGCGAACTCGGCGGCGGCGGGGTCGTCCAGCCCCGGGCGCGCCCCGGCGGCCGCGTCGGTGACGACGACGTCGAAGCCGTCGAGCAGCTCCCGCACGTGCGCGGTCGCCTCCTCGACGGAACGGGACGGCGCGAACCGGTAGTTCACGGTCACGACGCAGCGGTCGGGCACCACGTTGGTCGCGACACCGCCGCTGATCAGCACGGCGTTGAGCCCCTCGCGGTAGACCAGGCCGTCGACCTCGACCGACGCGGGCTCGTACGCCGCGAGCCGGGCGAGCACCGGGGCCGCCCCGTGGATCGCGTTGACGCCCGTCCACGCGCGGGCCGAGTGCGCGGCCACGCCCGGGACGCGCACCTCGACGCGCAGGGTCCCGTTGCAGCCGCCCTCGAGCCCGGCGTCGGTCGGCTCGCACAGCACCGCGAAGTCGGCGGCGAGCCACCCGGGGTGCTCGCGCGCGATCCGGCCCAGCCCGTTGAGGTCGGCCGCGACCTCCTCGTGGTCGTAGAACACCCAGGTCACGTCGCGGGTCGGCTCGGTCAGCGCGGCCGCGAGCGCCAGCTGGACGGCCACGCCGCCCTTCATGTCGACCGTGCCCCGGCCCCAGAGCACCGCCTCGTCGCCCTCGCCCACCAGGCGGGTGGGCAGGTTGGACGGGTCCTGGGCGACCGGCACGGTGTCCAGGTGCCCGGCGACGACCACCCGCGAGGGGCGGCCGAGGTGGGTGCGCGCGACCACGGAGTCCCCGTCGCGCCGCACCTCGAGGTGGGGCAGCGCGCGCAGCGCCGTCTCCACCGCGTCCGCGAGCGCGCGCTCGTCCCCGCTCACCGACCGGATGTCGCAGAGCCGCGCGGTGAGGGTCGTGAGGTCGGCGGTGAGGTCCAGGGCGGGCACGGGGCCGGTCGTCGTCACCCGCGCGACCCTACCGGCGCGGTGCACGACGGCGTCGAGGGTGTCCGCCGGACGCCTAGGCTGGTGTGCATGAGCGACCGCACCGCCTGGGGCTGGGGTCTGGCCACCCTGACCGACTCCGTGTCCGCACCGTCCGTCCTCGACGTCTGGTACCCGCAGCCCGCCCTGGGCGCACCGTCCGCCGACGCGTCCTGCCCCGCCGACCTGGAGGCGCTCGTCGCCACCGACGCCCCGCGCGGGGTCCGCACCGAGACGGTGCTCGCGGTCGTCGACCTGGACGCCGCCCCCGAGGGGACCGCGGACGCCTACCTGCGCCTGCACCTGCTCTCCCACCGCCTGGTGCAGCCGAACACGATCAACCTGGACGGCATCTTCGGCGCGCTGCCCAACGTCGTCTGGACCGACCTCGGCCCGTGCGCGGTCGAGGGGTTCGAGACCACCCGCGCCCGGCTGCGCGCCGCGCACGGCCGCCCGGTGACCGTGCTCGGCGTCGACAAGTTCCCGCGGATGGTCGACTACGTGCTGCCCGACGGCGTGCGGGTCGCCGACGCCGACCGGGTCCGGCTCGGCGCGCACCTCGCCGCCGGCACCACCGTCATGCACGAGGGCTTCGTGAACTTCAACGCCGGCACGCTCGGCGTCTCCATGGTCGAGGGCCGCATCTCGCAGGGCGTCGTCGTCGGCGAGGGCAGCGACATCGGCGGCGGCGCGTCGATCATGGGCACCCTGTCCGGCGGCGGGCGCGAGCGCGTCTCCATCGGCGAGCGGTCCCTGCTGGGCGCGAACGCGGGTCTGGGCATCACGCTCGGCGACGACTGCGTCGTGGAGGCCGGCCTCTACGTCACGGCCGGCACCAAGGTCACGCTGGTCGGGGTGGTCGACGGCGCCGAGGACGGGTCCCCGAAGGTCGTCAAGGCGCGCGAGCTCTCGGGCTCCGACGGCATCCTGTTCCGCCGCAACTCCGTGACCGGCGGCGTGGAGGCGGTCGCCCGGGCCGGCACGGGCATCACGCTCAACGCCGCGCTGCACGCCAACTGACGCAGGCCGCCCCGACGACGGCGGACACGATGACCCGACGGCGCTCCCGGCTCGGCTGCGCGGCCCTGACCGTCGTGGCGCTGCTGGCGGGTGCCGTGACCGCCGTCGTGTGGTTCGTGGACGGGGCCGCTCCGGCATCCGCGTCGCGGCGCTGCACCGCGGCCGTCGACGGCACCGCGTGGGAGCTCTCCGCGGACCAGGCCGACAACGCGGCGCTGATCGCGGCCGTGTCGGTGCAGCGCGGGCTGCCCGCACGGGCCGCGACCATCGGCCTCGCGACCGCCCTGCAGGAGTCGCGGCTGCTCAACATCGACTACGGCGACCGCGACTCGATCGGCCTGTTCCAGCAGCGGCCGTCGCAGGGATGGGGCACGGTCGAGCAGATCATGGACCCGGTGTACTCGACCGGGAGGTTCTACGACGGCCTGGTGACCGTGCCCGGGTACACCGAGCTGCCCGTCACCGAGGCCGCGCAGGCCGTGCAGCGCTCCGGGTTCCCCGACGCGTACGCCCAGCACGAGCCCCGGTCCCGCGCCTGGGCCTCCGCCCTCACCGGCTGGACGACCGGCACGCTGCACTGCGACCTCGACCCGGC
>DAMBCY010000238.1:0-6203 GCA_032056255.1 Cellulomonas sp.
CACCACCCGGCCCTCGACCGACCCCGACACCACCGGAGCCGTCGCGTCGACGGGCGGGAGCTCCACCAGGCCGGCCAGGGCGGTCTCGAGCGCCGCGACGCTCGCGTCGATCTCGGCCTGCGTGGACGGCGACGCCAGCCGCGCCTTGGCGGTCTCGAGCGCGGACAGCAGCGGCGCCCAGCTCGCGGCGGTGTACCGCTCGCTCTCCAGCGCGTCGGCCCGGCCCACGGCCTCCGCGAGCGCGGCCGTGTCGACGGCGATGCTCACGCCGCACCACAGCACCTCGTCGCCCTTCGCGTGGGTGATCAGGACCGACGTCGACCCGGACGTGCCGGTCGCGAGGTCGACCTCGATCCGACCGTCGGCACCGACCCGCGGCGTCCCGACGACGGTCGCGACCGCGTCGTCCAGCGAGGAGGCGGTGAGCACGTCGTCGGCCTCGTACGGCGTGATCGTCGCGGCCAGGACCGCGGTCGACCCGCCCGGGGCGGTGAGCGGCGACGCCTCGCAGGCGAGCTTGTACCCGCCGTAGACCTCGAGCTCGTAGAGCGACAGACCGTACTTCGTCACCGGCAGGCCGATCACCCGCAGGTAGCGGACCTCCGTGTCGGGGAAGTCGACGACGTTCTTCAGCTCGGCGGAGGTCTTCTGCACCCGGGCGAGCTGCTGCCAGGTCCGGCCGTCGACCGACCCCTCGACGCGGAAGTCGTTCGAGGTGGCGGACTCCCAGGTCAGCGCGACCTGGTTCACCGTGCGCAGGCCCGCCAGCTCGACCTGCAGCCACCGCTCCGTGGTGTACGGCGCGTCCTGGCGCAGCGAGGCCCAGCGGGTCGTCAGGTTCCCGTCGACGGCGTTCGCCGGGGCCAGCGTCGCGTTGTACTGCGAGTCGGCCGTGACCGGTCGGCCCAGCGCGAGGTTCTCCGGACCCGCCGGGACGGTGGGCGCGGTCGCGATGGCGTCGTCCGCGAACACCTCCAGCTCCCACAGCGAGACGCCGTACGCGGTGGTGCTGCGCTGGACGGTCTGCATCCGGACGTACCGGGCCTGCTCGTCGAGCCCGATGACGTCGAGCCCGCCGTCGCTCCCGGCCGCGGGCGTGGTGTACGCGTCACGCCAGGTCGAGCCGTCGTCGGAGACCTGGACCTTGTACTGCTTCGCGTAGGACGCCTCCCACCACAGCCGGACCGCGCCGATCGGCTGCACCGACCCGAGGTCCACCCGTGCCCAGGCGCTGTCGGACACGTTGCCGCCCCAGCGGGTCTCCATGCTCCCGTCGGTCAGGTTCCCGCCGGCCCCGGTGGACGTGCCCGAGACGGAGACCGCGGCGCCGAGCGCGACGTTCACGCTCGCGTCGACGGCGAGCTCGCGCACGTCGTAGCCGGTCCCGTGCGCGCTCTCGAGCAGCAGCAGCCGGACGTAGCCCGCCGCCGTCGGCGCGATGTCCACCCGGGTCGCGGTGCCGTCGGCGCCCCGGACCACCTTCTGGTCCGTCCACGTGACCCCGTCCAGCGAGGTCTGCAGCAGGAACCGCCGCGCGAAGTCGTCGCCCCACGTGACGGTGACGCCCGTGACCAGCGACCCGTGGTCGAGCCGCCGGGTCAGCCAGGCGGTGCCGTCCCCGGCCGGCCGCCACGAGGTGGCCTCGTCGCCGTCACCGGCCAGCGCGGCTCCGTGCCCCTCCTGCGCGCTGCTCGCGGAGTAGGGCGAGGTCCCGCCCTCGTCCGCCACGAGCGGCGCGGTCACGGTCTTGCCGAGGCTCGCCCCGGAGCCGAGCCCGAAGACGCCGTACGCGGCGGTGTCCGGTCCGGTCAGCGCGACGCGGACGACGAGGCCGGGCTGGCCGGGGTTCGCGACGCTCGCCACCGGCGTCGGGCCGGACTCGTCCAGCAGGACGATGCTCGGCTGGCTGACCTCGAGCGTGCGCCCGTCGTCCAGGTCGAGGGTCCCCGCCTGGTAGAAGGTGGCCATGGTCCGGTGCAGCCCCGCGTGCCGCACGGCCTGGACGGACGCGTCGTTGCGCAGCACCTCCACCGCGGGGGCCGCGGCGTACGCCTCGACCTCCGCCGGCTCGGCGGCGGGCAGCACGACGTACTGGTAGCCGGCGTCCGTGGGCGCCACGCCGTGGTCGAAGTACAGCGTGAAGGCGTCGCGGCTCACCGCGTCCTCGCCCAACCAGCTCCCGGTCTGGGCCTTGTCGGACACCAGCACGCGCGCGTCGTCCGGGAAGACGTAGCCGACGTGGTCGTTGTACGCCCAGGCCGGGTCGTCGACGGCGACCGCGTCGCTGCCCGCCGCCACCGGCACGCCGTCCACCGACGCGTTGTCCTGGGCGACGGCCTGGTTCACGGTGGTGTGCACCGCGGCCGTCGACGTCGAGGTGATGCCGGCGCCGAGCGCGACCATCTCGTCGTCGAAGTAGTAGTAGGTCTTCTTGGCCTTCGTGGCCGCCCGGTCCAGGCTGTAGACGCTCGCGCCGTAGGTGCCGTCCGAGACGCCGCCCGTGAAGCTGCCGCCGTTGCCGGTCGACCCGCGGGTCTGCTCCTTCACGTAGGGCGCGGTCACGCCGGGGTAGTGGAACCAGTCGAACGTCGGGCCGAGGTCCAGGTACTCCCGGTTGGTGACCTGGATCGCGGTCGCGCCGGCGGAGTTCCAGACGATCTCGTTGCCGACCTCGGGCCGGAACGTGGAGCGGTACTCGCTGCCGACGGTGCGGCTCGAGTTCAGACGCGTGACGATGCCGTACTCCTCGCGCAGGTGGGAGGAGAGCTCGGACCGCCAGAAGTACCGGTTGCCGGTCACCCCGTTGGTGGCGGTGGTGCCGCGGATGCTGTCGAGCAGCGCCCGGTACGCGCTGGCGTACAGCGGGTCGGTCCGGACCATCCGGGTCAGCGGCTCGATGAACTCGGACGCGTGGCTGGTGACCCCGTCGACGGTCTTCGGCTGCCGGTAGTTCAGGTACAGCAGCCCGATCTCCCCGCGGATCATCCACCGGGTCCCGCTGATGATGTAGAAGGCGATCGTGTCCAGGTGCTGCCGGCTGAACGCGAGTCCGGTGCCCCGGGCGACGTCGGCCCAGAGCGCCACGTTGGTGAACAGGGCCATGCCGTAGCCCTCGCTGTAGAGCTGGGCGCCGTGCGCCCAGAAGCTCGCGTCCGGCTGGACGGCCTCCTGGATCGTCCCCGAGGTGTCGACGGCGACGGTCTGCACCATGGTGTCGAAGCCGAGCGCGATCTTCTCGAGGTCGTGGGTCGCGACGGCCTCGAACAGGTAGTTGGTGGTCCGCCACGCGCCGTTGGCCCCGACCGGGTCGAGCTTGCCGGTGTTGTGCCGCAGGCTCACGTCGAACGCGCTCGCGTCCAGCACGTCGCCGAGGAAGATCGACAGCCGGCCCATCGCGATGGACTCGCCGACCTCCGTCTCCCACCAGTTCGTGTTCGCCGGGTCAGCGGCGTCCCAGTACGCCAGCGACCGCTCGACGGCGGTCACGAGCGCGGGGTCCTCGAAGCCGTCGGCCTGCGGGTCCCGGTAGGCCTGGGCCATCGCGAGCATCCGGTAGAGCGCCGTGTAGGCCGACCAGACCGAGCCGTTGGCCGAGCTGGTGCGGTCGGCGTAGTCCACGTCGTCCCACGACCCGTCGGGCTCCTGGGACGCCACGTAGTCCAGCGCGTCCGAGGTGCGCGCCAGGTAGATGCCGTTCGCGATGATGATCTCGTCGCCCTGGCCCAGGTAGTACTCCTGCAGCCGGGTGATGATCGTGTCCACGTCCTCGCGCGGCGTGGCCGCTGCCGCGCCCTGCGCGGTGACGAGTCCGGTGCCCCCCAGCACCACGGCCAGGGCGACCGCGATCAGTGCCCTGAGGTGTCTCATGTCTGGCTCCTTCGCCGGTTTCGGGTTCGCGCGGTGTCGAGGGGCACCGGCGGGCGATGCTGCGCTGCTACGCCCGGCGTGCCGGGCGGGGTGGATCGGGGTGGATCGGGTCAGGCACGGGCGACCACCGCCGTCCCGTGGCCCGAGACCGCGAGCGGCCCGTCGACGTCCGGGACGAACACGGCGGCCCCGGGCTCCAGCCGGCGGGAGTCCCCGCCCGCCTCGACCCGGACCTCGCCCTCGACGCACAGCACGGTGCGCGGGCCGTCGCCGGGACCGGGCACCCGGTCGCCGGCGCGCACGGTGAGCACCTGCAGCGCGAAGTCGGGGACGGGCGGCACGAACTCGACCGCGCCCGGGCCGGTGCGGACCGGCCGCAGGAACCCGGTGAGCCGCGGGCGGAAGTCGGTGACCGCGAGCACCTGCGGGACGTCGATGTGCTTGCCCGTCAGGCCCGCGCGCAGCACGTTGTCGGACGCGGCCATCACCTCGACCGCCAACCCCCGCAGGTACGCGTGCAGGGTCCCGGGCGCCGTGTACAGCGCCTGGCCGGGCTCGAGGCGCTCGTGGTTGAGCAGCAGGGGCGCGACGACCGCGGGGTCGCCGGGGAACCGGGCCGCGAGGTCGTGCACGGCCTCGAGCTCCGGGCGCGCGCCGACGGCCTCGCGCGCGACCTCGGCGACCTCGGCCACCCAGTCCGCCCGTCCGTCGCGCTGGCCGAGCAGCCAGGTGAGGCCGGCGCGGTGCGCGGTGCGCGGAGCCCCGGTGCGCAGGAGCGCCACGAGCGGCTCGAGCCCCGCGACGCCGAGCTCGGCGACGAGCTTGGCGGCCTGCTCGGGCTCGCGCAGGCCGCTCAGCAGCTCGAACCGGGTGAGGGCGTAGACGACCTCGGGCTTGTGCGAGCGGTCCCGGTAGGTCCGCGCGGGGTCGTCCCGCGCGATCCCCCGCGCCTCCTCCGCGGCGAAGCCCGCCTCGGCCTGCGTGCTCGTCGGGTGGACCTGGATCGAGAGCGCCTCGGCCGCCGCGAGCACCTTCGCGAGGTAGGGCAGCCGCGGGCCGGCCGCCCCGAGCACGCGCCGGCCCAGCATCGCCTCCGGCTGATCCGCGATCAGCGCGTCCAGCGGGGTGCGGCGCCCGGCCCCGTCCGCGACGGACGGGTCGTCGGGGTGCGCCCCCAGCCAGACCTCGGCGACGGGCCGTCCGTCGACGGGGAGCCCGAGCAGCTGCTGGGCGAGCGTCGTCGAGCCCCACGGGTAGCGGCGGACGGGGTTCTCGAGCCGGTACACGTCAGACCGCCCCCGCGGGCCCGGTCGCCGGCCGCTCAGCCATCGGTCCGCAGCAGCTCGGCGACGCCGATCTTCGAGTCCGCCATGCCGTAGAACACGAAGCGCCGCCCGCCGATCTCCTCGACGGCGGTGGGGAACACGACGTTGCCCAGGGTGCCCGCCAGCTCCTCGGCGGTCTCGGGCACCAGCAGCGGCTCGGGCGTGCGCGCGAGGACCCGGCGGGGGTCCGCCGCGTCGAGCAGCATCGCCCCGGCCGTGTAGCGGGCGCCGTACGCCAGCTCGAAGCCCTTCGCGACCGATCCGGAGACGCCGTGGTGCAGCACCAGCCAGCCCTCGGGCACCCGCACCGGGGCCGGGCCGCCGCCGATCTTCGACTCCTCGTACGGCATCGCGGGCGCCGCGACCATCGACGAGTGCTCGACGTGGGTGAGCGCCGCGAGGTCCCGCGTGGCGGCCTCGAGGTCCACGTAGCCGATCCAGATGGACGGCCGGTCGTCCTCGATCCCGGCCGGGGTCGGGGCGCCCTCGCCGGGCCGGAGCCAGTCCAGGTCCCACATCGGCCGGTGCAGCAGCGCGAGCGCGGGCCGGCCGTCGGGGCCGGGGACGACCTCGGGGAAGAACACGATGTCCTTGTTCGGGAACAGGTTGAGGTCGGTGCCGAGCTCGGGCTGGTACGCGAACCGGAGCGGACCGAGCCGCCGCCACGCCACGGTGTCCTCGGAGACCGCGAGCGCCGGCTTCGGGCCGAGCGGCCCGTAGGCGACGTAGGTCATGACGTGCAGGCCCAGCGGCTCGACGAAGGTGATCCGCGGGTCCTCGACGCCCGCGTTCTGCCGCCCGTGCTCCCACCGCTCGTCGGGCGCCAGCACCACGCCGAGCCGCTCGACGCCGACGGGGACGCCGTCGGCGACGACGACCCGCGCCCGGCCGATCCGGGAGACGTTGCCCGCCGCCACGAGCCGCGGGTAGAGGTAGAGCTCGCCGTCGGGGCCCCAGGCGGTGCCGGGGTTCAGCACGCCCTCCGCCTCGAGCGGGTCGCCCGGCTCGGGC
>DAMBCY010000239.1:0-6194 GCA_032056255.1 Cellulomonas sp.
GGGGTGCTCGGACGGGTCGTCGGGCACGTCGTACGGCCACCACGCCACGATGGGCGCGTCGGGCAGCAGCAGCGGCAGCACCAGCGTGTCGAGGTGCCGGGCCTGCGCCGCCGAGGGGTGCAGGATGACGACCTCGCTCGCACCCGCGTCGCCGCCGAGGCGGATCTGCGCGTCGAGCTCGGAGTCGGCGCCGGGGCCCTCCTCGGTGAGCACGATGACGCGGCACGGGTGCTCGCGGCTCGCGTCGTTGGCGGCCTCGATCGCGGACTCGGGGTCGTGCGGGCCGACGTCGATGACGAGGGTCAGCACGCGACCGAGCGCGACGGCGCCGCCCTCGTCGCGCTCCTGGACCAGCCGCCGGTTGATGTCGCGGGTGGTCGTCTTGGGCAGGTCGATGATCACGGTCGCCTCCAGGTCCGTCCGTCGCGCTCCATCATGCGGTCGGCCGAGTCCGGCCCCCAGGTCCCGGCGCGGTACGGCTCCGGCTTGCCCTTGCTCGCCCAGTAGGACGTGATCGGGTCGAGGATCTTCCAGGACAGCTCGACCTCCTCGTGCCGCGGGAACAGCGGCGGGTCGCCGAGCAGCACGTCGAGGATCAGGCGCTCGTAGGCCTCGGGGGAGGACTCGGTGAACGCGTGCCCGTAGCCGAAGTCCATCGTGACGTCCCGGACCTCCATCGCGGTGCCCGGCACCTTGGCACCGAACCGCAGGGTCACGCCCTCGTCCGGCTGCACGCGGATGACGAGCGCGTTCTTGCCGAGCTCCTCGGTCGCGGTCGACTCGAACGGCAGGTGCGGGGCCTTCTTGAACACGACGGCGATCTCGGTGACCCGGCGGCCGAGGCGCTTGCCGGTGCGCAGGTAGAACGGGACGCCGGCCCAGCGCCGGGTGTCGACGTCCACCCGGATCGCGGCGAACGTCTCGGTGCTGGAGTTCGGGTCGAAGCCGCCCTCGTCGAGGTAGCCGACCACCCGCTCGCCGCCCTGCCACCCGGCCGCGTACTGGCCGCGGGCGGTGTGCTTGCCGAGGTCCTTGGGGAGCCGCACGGCGGACAGCACCTTGATCTTCTCGGCGGTGAGGTCCTTCGCGTCGAACGTGACCGGCTCCTCCATCGCCGTGAGGGCGAGCAGCTGGAGCAGGTGGTTCTGGATCACGTCGCGTGCCGCGCCGATCCCGTCGTAGTACCCGGCGCGGCCGCCGACGCCGATGTCCTCGGCCATCGTGATCTGCACGTGGTCGACGTAGTTGGCGTTCCAGATCGGCTCGAACAGCTGGTTGGCGAAGCGCAGCGCCAGCAGGTTCTGCACCGTCTCCTTGCCCAGGTAGTGGTCGATGCGGAACACGTCGTCGGGGCGGAAGGTGCTGGACACCACGTCGTTCAGCTCGCGCGCGGAGGCGAGGTCGTGGCCGAACGGCTTCTCGATGACAACCCGGCGCCAGGCGTCGCCGTCGGGGTGCGACAGCCCCGAGCGCGCGAGCTGCTGGCACACCACCGGGAAGGCCGACGGGGGCACGGACAGGTAGAACGCGTGGTTGCCGCCGGTCCCGCGGGAGACGTCCAGCTCCTCGACCGTCGCGCGCAGGCGGTCGAACGCGTCGTCGTCGTCGAAGGTGCCCTGCACGAACCGGATGCCCTCGGACAGCTGGCGCCAGGTGGCCTCGCGGAACGGCGTGCGGGCGTGCTCCTTGACGGAGTCGTGCACGATCTGCGCGAAGTCCTGGTCCTCCCAGTCGCGCCGGGCGAAGCCGGTGAGCGCGAAGCCCGGAGGGAGCAGGCCGCGGTTGGTGAGGTCGTAGACGGCGGGCATGAGCTTCTTGCGGGCCAGGTCGCCCGTCACGCCGAAGATCACCAGGCCGGACGGTCCGGCGATGCGGGGGAGCCGGCGGTCCCGCGCGTCGCGCAGCGGGTTGTGCTCCGCGGAGACCTTCGCGGGCCTCACGCGGTCACCCGCGCGAGCCCGTCGCGGACGGTGTCGAGCAGCTCGGTCCAGGACGCCTCGAACTTCTCGACGCCCTCGCGCTCGAGCTGGTCGGTGACCTCGTCCAGGTCGATGCCGAGCGCGGCCAGGCCGTCGATCACGCCCTGCGCGTCGGCCTGGGTGCCGGTGACGGTGTCACCCCGGAAGTCCCCGTGGTCGGCGACCGCCTGGAGGGTGGCCTCCGGCATCGTGTTGACGACTCCGGCCACCACCAGCTCGTCGACGTAGCGGGTGTCGGGGTAGGCCTTGTCCTTGACCCCCGTGGAGGCCCACAGCGGCCGCTGCGGCCTCGCGCCCGACGCGGCGAGCGAGCGCCACGGCTCGCCCGCGACGACGGCCTCGTACACGCCGAACGCCAGGCGGGCGTTCGCGATGGCGGCCTGCCCGCGCAGCGCGGCGGCCTCGGGGGAGCCGATCGCGTCCAGGCGCGGGTCGACGGCCGCGTCCACGCGGGACACGAAGAAGGACGCCACGGAGGCGACCGGGGCCAGGTCGTGCCCGTTCGCGCGCGCCTGCTCCAGGCCGGCGACGAACGCGTCCAGGACGGCGCGGTACCGCTCGAGGGAGAAGATCAGGGTGACGTTGACGCTGATGCCGTCGGCGAGCACCGCGGTGATGGCCGGGAGGCCCTCGAGGGTCGCGGGGATCTTGATGAACACGTTCGGCCGGTCGACCGTGGACCACAGCGCGCGCGCCGAGTCGACGGTCCCCTGCGTGTCGTGCGCCAGGCGCGGGTCGACCTCGATCGAGACCCGGCCGTCCACCCCGCCGGTGGCGTCGAAGACCGGCCGCAGCACGTCGGCCGCCTCCCGCACGTCGTCGGTGGTGATCGCGAAGACCGCGCCGTCGACGTCCGTGCCCTGCGCGGCGAGCGCGCGGAGCTGCTCGTCGTAGGCGTCGCCCTTCGCCAGGGCGCCCGCGAAGATCGTCGGGTTCGTCGTGACGCCCACCACGCGGCGGCCGGTCACGAGCTCCTGCAGGTTCCCGGTGCGCAGCCGCTCCCGGGACAGGTCGTCCAGCCAGACCGCGACGCCGGCGTCGGCCACCCGGTCGAGCGGCGTGGTGCCCTGTGTCATCGTCGTGCCACCTCACTTCTCGTCCCTGCGCGCAGGGACGTCGACGGACGGGTGCCCGGCCGCGGGGCCGGACGCCGCGCACGCCCGGGTCCCGGGCGGTCGGGGGCCCCCGGCCGAGCGCGCTTCTCGAGACTAGACCCGCAGGTAGGCCTCTGCGCGGTCCGTCCGCGGCCGCGGGGCCGGGCGCGACGGACGTCACACCTCTGGGACCGAGGTCCCATGCGCGTGACGGCACCCTCTGCTGCCCGAAGGGCCGTACGATGGCGGGGATCATCCGCGGGGGGACACCCTCGCGGGCCGACGCGAGGGGCGGAGGACCGGAGCGTGCGCACGACGAGCCCAGCCGCTCCCGCGGGTCCCGCCTCGTCGTCCCGTCCGTCCGCACCGGCCGCCGCCGCACAGGGCACCCGCTCGCTGCGCCGCCGGGTCGGCGCGTACGTCGCCCTGACGAAGCCCCGGGTCATCGAGCTGCTCCTCGTCACGACGCTGCCGACGATGATCCTCGCGCAGGGCGGGTTCCCGCCGGTCGGGCTGGTGCTCGCGACGCTGGTGGGCGGCGCCGCCGCGGCCGGCTCGGCGAACGTGCTCAACTGCTACATCGACCGGGACATCGACCAGGTGATGAACCGCACCAAGCGGCGACCGCTGGTGACGGGGGAGCTCACCCCGCGGGCCGCGCTCGTGTTCGGGCTGGTGCTGGGCGTCGCGTCGCTGGCCTGGCTGGCGCTGCTGGTGAACGTCCCGTCCGCGCTGCTGACGGGCGGCGCGATCCTCATCTACGTCGTCGGCTACACGATGATCCTCAAGCGCCGCACGCCGCAGAACATCGTGTGGGGCGGGGCGGCCGGCTGCATGCCGGTGCTGATCGGCTGGTCCTCGGTGACCGGCGGGCTGTCCTGGGCGGCCGTGCTGCTGTTCGGGGTGATCTTCTTCTGGACGCCGCCGCACTACTGGCCGCTGTCGATGAAGTTCCGCAAGGACTACGCCGCGGCGGGCGTGCCGATGCTGCCCGTGGTCGCCGCCGAGGCGAAGGTCGCGCGCGAGATGATCGCGTACACGACCGGCATGATCGCCTGCTCGCTGCTGCTCGTGCCGGTCGCCGGGATGACCTGGGTGTACGCCGTCGTCGCCGCCGGGCTCGGCGGGTGGTTCCTCTGGGCGAACATCGCGCTGTACCGTCGCGCCCAGGACCCGTCGCGGGGGAGGCTCCGCGCGATGTCCGTGTTCCACGGGTCGATCACGTACCTGTCGCTGCTGTCGGTCGCGGTGGCGGTCGACGTGTTCCTCCCGTTCTAGCCGGCGGACCGGGCGGGAGGGCGGCGCGATGGCGCTCGACGTGCCCGCCGGTCACGCCGTGCCCGACCCCCGGCCCGAGGTGCCGGCCGGGCTGCTCACGGCCCTCGACGGCTACCTCGCGCACCTCACGGTCGAACGCGGCCTGTCGGCCAACACGCTCGCCGCCTACCGCCGGGACCTGACGCGCTACGTGCAGCACCTGGCGGCCGCCGGCCGCTCCGGCGTCGGGGACGTGGGGGAGGCGGACGTCGAGGACTTCCTCACCGCGGTCCGCACCGGCTCCGACGGGCGGGCCGTGCTGTCGGCGTCCTCCGCGAAGCGCGCGGTGGTCGCCGTGCGCGGATGGCACCGGTTCTGCGTGCTCGAGGGCCTGGCGGTCGCCGACCCGGCGCGTGCCGTCCGCCCGCCGCAGCAGTCCCAGACCCTGCCGAAGGCCATCTCCACGCACGACGTCGAGCGGCTGCTGGAGGCGTCGTCCCTCGGCGACGGACCCGTGCCGCTGCGGGACCGGGCGCTGCTGGAGCTGGTGTACTCGACCGGTGCGCGGATCTCCGAGGCGGTCGGGCTCGACGTGGACGACCTCGACCTGACCGAGGGCCGGGCCGCGGTCCGGCTGCTCGGCAAGGGGGACAAGGAGCGGGTGGTGCCGGTCGGGGCGTTCGCGGTCGAGGCGGTCGAGGCGTACCTGGTGCGGTCGCGCCCGGCGCTGGCCGCCGCCGGCAGCGGGCGGGGGAGGCGCGCCGGGGGCGCCGTGTTCCTCAACACCCGGGGGGCGCGGCTGTCCCGGCAGAGCGCGTGGGCCGTGCTGCGGCTGGCGGCCGAGCGGGCCGGGCTGGCCGGCGCCGAGCACGTGTCGCCGCACACGCTGCGGCACTCGTTCGCGACCCACCTGCTCGCGGGCGGCGCGGACGTCCGGGTGGTGCAGGAGCTGCTCGGGCACGCGTCGGTGACGACCACGCAGATCTACACCCGGGTGACGCCCGACACGTTGCGCGAGGTCTACGCGACGAGCCACCCGCGCGCGCGCCGGGACCAGGCGGCCGGCCGGGCGGGCGCGGGCGGACGCTGAGCGGCGGCCGGACGCCCCGCCCGGTGTGGCAGACGCGCTGGCACGGGCCGTGCTCCGGTACGTTGTGCGGGTGGCACGCGAGGAGACGACCGAGACCGTTCTCGACCCGGTGGGCAGGCCCCTGCCGGACTTCGTCGTCCCCGCCCCGCTCGCCGCCCACGGACCCGCCCGCGTGATCGCCATGTGCAACCAGAAGGGCGGGGTCGGCAAGACCACGACCACGATCAACCTCGCCGCCGCGCTCGCCGAGTACGGCCGCCGGGTGCTGATCGTCGACTTCGACCCCCAGGGCGCCGCATCCGTCGGGGTGGGCGCGAACCCGCACGAGCTGGAGCGCACGGTGTACGACCTGCTGGTCGACCGGCACGCGGAGATCCACGACCTCATCCGGCCGACCGAGATCCCCGGTCTCGACCTGCTGCCCGCGAACATCGACCTGTCGGCCGCCGAGGTGCAGCTGGTCAGCGAGGTCGCGCGCGAGTCGATCCTGTCGCGCGTGCTGCGGCCCGTGCTCGACGACTACGACGTCGTGCTCATCGACTGCCAGCCGTCGCTCGGCCTGCTGACGGTCAACGCCCTGACCGCCGCGCACGGCGTGCTGATCCCGCTGGAGTGCGAGTTCTTCGCGCTGCGCGGCGTCGCCCTGCTGGTCGAGACGATCGAGAAGGTCCGTGACCGGCTGAACCCGCGCCTCGAGGTCGACGGCATCCTCGCGACGATGTACGACCCCCGCACCCTGCACGCCCGCGAGGTCGTGGCGCGCGTGTACGAGGC
>DAMBCY010000240.1:0-5531 GCA_032056255.1 Cellulomonas sp.
CATCGCGGCGAGCGTCGCCGACGCCTGCGCGACCATCGCGGGGTGCCAGCGGAACGTCGGCGCGGTCACGCCGGGGCCCATGTCGCCGGTGGTGCGCTCGCCGAGCGCGGCCAGCACGTTCCACACGAACGCCGACTGCCCCTGCTGCGGCACCCACGGCTGGTAGTGGTCGGCCGCCATCGTGCCGAGGAACCCCTGGGACTCCGCGTAGGCGGACAGCTCGACCGCCTCCGTCGGATGGAACTGCTCCAGCATCGCCGCGTACCCGACCTGCAGTGCTCTGACGCTCATCGTGCGCTCCGTTCTCAGTCGTCGATCGGGAACAGGCGGATCAGCGGGATCGTCCGGTCCGTCATCTGCTCGTACTGCGCGAACCCCTGGGACTGCGCGGTGATCTGCTGCCACAGCGCGTCGCGGTCGGCACCGAGGAGCTCCTCGGCACGCACCGCCATCTCACGCCCGGCGACGACGATCCGCGCCTCGTGGTTCGGCTGCGCGCCCAGGTTGAAGTACCAGGCGGGGTGCTTGGCCGCACCGGCCGCGGAGGCCACGATCAGGTACGAGCCGTCCTCGAGCTGGAAGTACGCGACGGGAGTCTCGCGCAGCTGACCGCTCTTCTTGCCGGTGGTGATCAGCACCAGGGCGTTCATACCGGGGAACGGGCCGTTGCCGCCTGCGCGGATGTCCGCGACCGCGCGCTCGTTCATCGGGCGCATCTGCGCGGCCGGGGGCAGCTGAACGCCGCGGGTGCCGTTGGGGGTGTTGAAGCTCATCGCGGGTCGTCCTCTGTGGTGGTCTCGGGTCGCTTCTCGTCGGGGTGGAATGCGACGTCGCGCGCGTTGTACGGCATGCCGTTCAGGGTCGGGGACCCCTCGGCCGGGTCGTCCAGGCCGAACGCCAGGACGCGGGTCGGGTGGATCCGGATGAACGGCCCCGGCACGATCGGCGAGGAGGCGGGCGCGGCCTCGTCTGTGATCGCTTCGGCCCACCCGCGGATCTCCAGGAAGCGGGGCCGCCACGGACGGGTGGAAGCCAGGTCGTCGACGACGAACGCGACGCGGCCGTTCGCGGCGACGTTGCGGAACTTGCGGCTGGAGGCCATCCGGTGACCGGAGATGTCGATGGTCTCGGTGCGCGGGTTGTACGCGAACACCACGGGGCTGTTCTGCAACGTCCCGTCCGGGTGCTGGGTCGCCACGCGGCCGAGGGCCTGGGTGGTGAGGTAGTCGATCTCGTTCTCGGTGAAGATCACGGTGCCCTCCAGGGATGGGGTGCGCGCCGCCGCATCGGCTGAGGCGGTGGCGCGCACCCGGGTGTCAGATCGAGAAGGTGCGCGAGTCGGGGAACACGGTCTGCGACATGCCGCCGTCGACCACGACGTTCTGCCCGACGACGTACGACGCGTCGTCGCTCGCCAGGTACAGCGCGACGGCCGCGACCTCCTCGGGCTCGGCGGGTCGGCCGGCGACGATCCGCGACAGGTAGTCCTCGCGGATGGTGTCGGACTCCAGCAGGACCTGCGCCAGCGGGGTGGCGACCAGGCCCGGGGAGACCGAGTTGACCCTGACGTTGCGGTCGGTGAGCTCGAGCGCGGCCTGCCGGCCGAGCATCGCCACCCCGGCCTTGGACGTCGTGTACCCGACCGCCAGGTGCGACGGCAGGATCGAGTTCAGCGACGCGATGTTCACGACCGCGCCCGGCTTGTCCTCGGCGATGAACTGCCGCGCCGCGGCACGCGTCCCGTAGAACGCGCTGTACAGGTTGAGCCGGACGCTGAAGTCGAAGTCCTCGCTGCTGATGTCCAGGAGGGTGCCGAACTTCGAGCCGCCGGCGACGTTGAACATCGCGTCGATCGTGCCGAACTCGGAGACCGCACGGGCGACGAGGGCGTCCACGTCGCTCTCCTTGGTCGCGTCCGCGATCTGCCCGACGGCCCGCTCCCCGAACGTCTCGGTGACGGTGGCGATCAGGTCGGCGTTGATGTCACCGACGACGACGGACGCGCCCTCGTCGATGAGCCGCCAGGTGATCGCCGCTCCGATACCGGAGGCGCCGCCGGTGACGACGGCGACCTTCGAGGCGAACCGTCCGGTGGTGGCAGAGCTGTTCATGACTGCTTCTTTCTGAGCTGTCGTCGCGCGCGGTCCTTGCCGCACACGTGAGGGGTTAGCTGCGGCTGGCGGGCCGCACGGCGAAGAACCAGGCCACCCCGACGACCACGTGCATGACCGACAGGGTCAGGGCGGTGGCGGTGTCACCGGCTGCGCCGAACGAGCCGGCCGTGGTCACCAGCGCGAACACCAGACCCGCCCATGCCGCGAACCGCTGGAACCCGGGCGCTCGTCGCGTGATGAGCGCGACGACGAGCGCACCGAGCGCGATCGGGATGATCGTGAACATGGCGACGGTCAGAGCGCCGATCGGCTGCGGCGAGTCGACGTCGAACGAGACGTCGGCGGCCGAGGCGATCCAGAACACGATCAGGTTCGCGGCGAACGCCGCCACGGCCGCGACAGCGGTCCGGGTCACGGTGATGGCGCCGAGCGTGCGGGAGGTCGTGCTGGTCATCGAGGTGGGTCCTTCGGTGGTGGTGGTGGTCAGTCGAGCGTCGGGTAGTCGGTGTAGCCCTCGTGGTTCCCGCCGAAGGACTTGGTCCGGTCGGGGGTGTTCAGCGGGCTGCCGTTGGCGAGCCGCTTGGGCAGGTCGGGGTTCGCGATGAACAGCTGCCCGAAGGAGATGAGGTCGGCGGTGCCGTCCTCGATCAGCGCGAGCGCGTCGGGGCCGGTCGGCTCGGGCGCGGTCGCGGGGTTCAGGATGAGCGTCCCGGGCCAGTTCTTCCGGATGCGCAGGGTGAGGTCGCGCTGCTCGGGCGCCTCCATGACGTGCACGTAGGCCAGGCCGAGCGGCGCGAGCTGCTCGATCAGCGAGCCGTAGGTCTCCTCGAGGCCGTCCTCCTGGATGTCGCCGAGGGTGGTGCCGGGCGACAGACGGATGCCGGTGCGGTCAGCACCGATGGCGTCGGCCACGGCGCGGGCGACCTCGACGGCGAACCGGGTGCGCCCCTCGACGGACCCGCCCCAGCTGTCGGTGCGCTGGTTGGCGTTCGTGGCCAGGAACTGGTGGACGAGGTAGCCGTTGGCGCCGTGGATCTCGACGCCGTCGAAGCCGGCGGCGATCGCGTTGCGGGCGGAGTTCGCGAAGTCCTGGATCGTCTCGAGGACCTCGTCCTCGGTGAGGGCGTGCGGCTCGGCGTGCGGCTTCATGCCGGAGTGGGTGTAGATCTGCCCGGCGGGCGTGATGGCCGACGGACCGACGGGGATCATGTCGCCGGGCAGCAGGTCCGGGTCGCCGACGCGGCCGGCGTGCATGAGCTGGGCGAAGATCGTGCCGCCCTGGGCGTGCACGGCCTCGGTGACCTTGCGCCACGCCTCCACCTGCTCCGGGGAGTGCAGGCCCGGGGTGTCGGGGTAGCCCTGCCCGACGACGGACGGCTGCGTGCCCTCGGTGATGATCAGACCGGCGGTGGCGCGCTGGGAGTAGTACGTCGCCATCAGGTCGGTGGGGGTCGCCCCCTCGCCGTAGGCGCGGCTGCGGGTCATCGGCGCCATTGCGACGCGGTTGCGCAGCGTCAGCGATCCGAGCTGGTACTCGTCGAATGCGGTGGTCATGGTGGTGCTCCTTGTTCGGTGCTGCGGCGGGCCGCCGATGCGACCTGGACCGACGGTCGATACTTGCTCGAACAGGCTTCCCGCCGCAATCATTCCGCCGCACGCTGTGACGACGACCACATACCTCCTGAGAGCGCCGTCTACTAAGCCGATTACCCCACTGGTGCACCAGCGGCCGGCCGCCCTCACCACGATGGTTACCCGATCAGCAACCGACGATCTGCAAGCCCGAGCGGCATCGTTCCGACACGTGGCACCGCCTCGGACTCCTCACCGGGCAGGCAGGGACGGGGCGGAGGTTCAGTCCTCGTCGCGCGGCGTCAGCAGGATGATCGGGATGAGCCGGTCCGTCTTCGTCTCGTACTGCGCGAACCGGGGCGCCTGCTCGAGGATCCGGGCCCACGTCTCCTCACGCTCGGAGCCGGACAGCTCACGCGCGGTCACAGCGACCGACCGGCCGGCCAGCTCGACGACCACGTCGTCCGGGCGGGCGGCGATGTTCAGGTACCACGCGGGGTTCGTCGCTGCGCCGGCCGCCGACGCGACGACCACCCAGCCGCGACCACCGGGACCCGGGAACCACCCGACCGGGGTCGAGCGGCGCTCGCCGGACTTGCGACCCACCGTGGTGAGGACGAGCGCGTTCATGCCCCCGATCGAGCCGCCCCTCCTGCGGATCCGACGCATCACCATCGCGTTGAACCACTTCAGGAGGCGCCCCTTGGGCCTGCGAGCACCTCGGGATCCGCGGGCGTGGCTGAAGCTCATCGTTCTCCCCGTCCGTTTTGGTTCATACTCGCGATGGTACACAGCACGAACTATCACGTCTCTGTACCGTGTGCACGTGGATCAGACCCCGGACGTCGACGACCGCTGCGCACCAGGCGGCGCCGTGGGCATGCCGCCGCTGGTCGATCTCGCCCTGCTGATCCGCGGCACGGTGACGCGGATCGGTGACGCCCACGGGCTGACGCCCGTTCAGGGGCGGCTGTTGTGCGTGCTCGTGAACGGGCCGCTGCGCATGAGCGACCTCGCCGCCCAGATGGGCGTGGAGAAGGCGGCGCTGACTGGGCTCGTCGACCGAGCCGAGCGCCGCCAGCTCGTGTCCCGGCAGGCAGTCCCGGGCGACCGGCGAGCCGTGCACGTGATGCTGAGCGAGCGCGGCACCCGCGTCGTCGGGGAGTTCCAGGCCGCGGTGGACGACGCCCTCGACGAGATGCTCGCACCGCTCGACCCCGAGCAGCGAGCTCTCTTCCAGACGATGACCGCGGCGATCGTCGATCGGTAGCCTCCCGTCATGGCGGGACGACGCCGAGCGGAGCAGGGCCGACGACGACCCCTCCCTCGCTCGACGCCGCGGGACAGACCCGACGTAAGACCCGTTCCGACTCGACGCCGTCAGAGTCCTGCTCGCGCGGCTGCCGTCACCTGAGCCAGTGCTCCCGGCCCGGCGCCAGCGCTGCGAGCTCGCTCCAGAGCTCGTCCGGGAGCTCGAGCTCTGCGAACTCGACGGTCTGCGCGACACGCTCCGCGGCACTCACCCCGACGACGGTCGAGGAGATGCGCGGGTCCCGCAGCGAGAAGTGCAGCGCCGCGGCGGGCAGCGGCACGCCGTACCGGGAGCACGCGTCCTGCATCTTGCGCACCCGGTCCACGACGGCCTCGTCCGCCTCGCGGTAGCCGTACGTCGACCGCGCGTCCGGGCCCTTGGACAGCAGGCCACCGCCGTAAGGGGCGGCGTTCACGAACGCGGCCCCCTGCGCGATCGTCTCGTCGATCAGCTGCTCGGCGCTGCGGTCGACGAGGGTGAACCTGTTGTGGTTCAGCACCACCTCGAACGCCCCGGTGGCCACGAGCTGGCGC
>DAMBCY010000240.1:5541-6169 GCA_032056255.1 Cellulomonas sp.
CGTCCCCGCCGGCGACACCGATGTGCGAGACGATGCCCTGCTCCCGCAGCGAGAGCAGCGCCTCGACCGGGCCGCCGGGCGCCATGGCCTCCGCGGGAGTCACGTAGAACTCCGCGTCGTGCAGGTACATGAGCTGCACGTTGTCGAGTCCGAGTCGGGCCAGGCTCTCCTCGGTCGAGCGACGTACCCGGTCGCCGGAGAAGTCCCGGGTCGCCTGATCGGCGTCCACCTTCGTGGCGAGGACAACTCCTGCCGGCAGTCCGCCGTGCCGCGCGATGACCCGGCCGATGCGCGTCTCCGCGGTGCCGTCGCCGTAGTTGTTGGACGTGTCGATGAAGTTGAGCGGTCCCGCGAACGCCGCCTCGATGGTCGACTCGGCGCGCGCGTCATCGACGTCGTAGCCGTACAGGCTCGGCATGCTCGCCAGCGGGCTGGTGCCCAGGCAGACCGGTGTGACGTCGAGACCGGTCCTGCCGAGCTTGCGGGGCGTGAGTCGTGCCATCTGCTGTTCCTCCTGTAGTGCGTGCGTCACAACGTCTGCGAGGTCGAGTGCGGGGCACAGTGCTGCGGGGTGCGGTCCGCTCGGACGGACCGCACCCCGCAGCGGGCGTCACCACACCCGGACGCG